>JAEOUK010000162.1 GCA_016839385.1 Promethearchaeota archaeon | reverse complement strand
CCTATGCCTTTGGTTAATTTACAGAAAATGCTCCTGCAAGCTCGTAACGAAAAATTTGCAGTCGGATGCTTTAATGCAATAGATATGCAATCATCTCGTGCCATAATTAGCGCAGCTGAGACTGAAACATCACCAGTAATAATTGCAATTGCTGAAGTTCATCTCAAGTATGCTCCTCTTAATATTATTTTGCCATTATGCATCAATTTAGCTGTAAATTCAAGTGTTCCTGTAGCCATTATTCTAGATCACGGGAAAAATTACTCAACCAATACAAAAGCAATGCAAATGGGAATATCTGCAATAATGTTTGATGGTTCTATACATCCTTTCGAAGAAAACATTGAACGAACAAAAGAAATGGTAAAAATAGCTCATTCTCTTGATATAAGTGTAGAAGCAGAATTGGGTCACGTAGCCCGTCCTGAGGGTAATCCTGATAAAGATGAAACTGATCTGGATGATCCCATCTATACAAATCCTCAAGATGTACTTGAATTCGTGTCTCAAACCGAAGTTGATGCTTTAGCTGTTTCGTTCGGTACATTGCATGGATTATGCGATAAAGCCCCGAAACTGAATTTTCATTTACTAAATAGAATCAATGAGATTTCTCCAGTTCCTTTAGTGATGCATGGTGCATCGGGTCTTTCAGATTCAGACATCAAAAAATCAATTAAATATGGAATAACAAAAATTAATTATTATTCTGATATCGCAAATTCCACCGCAAAATACATCCAACAGAAACTAAATTCAAATGATGATCCATCTTACTTCCATGATATCACTTCTTGGGGTTTAGAAAAGATGACAGAGTTGATTCGCGCCAAGATTAGACTTTTTGGAAGTAATCTGAAAGCTTAATCCATTTTTAATTTAAATTCACTTTATCTCCATTTAGCTTCTTATAGCAATCATTTAGTGAGTAATTATTAGTTAATTTCAAATTAATAAAAAAAAATATATATTTACATTAAAAAGATTAGCGATAATTATGAAAGATTATTCAAATTGGAAACCAGTTTTTGATTATGAGAATGAATCACCATACGTAAATCCAGATAGACCATGGTTAAAACATCGAACCTCAACAGTCCCTAAATCGATTAAGATCGATCCTATACCTGTACATGAGTTTATAAAAGTTTCAGCTATGAAATTCCCTGATAATGTGTGTATCTTAGATAAAAAAGTGAATAAAAAGTACGCCTATAAAGAACTCATTCATAATGCTGACACGATTGCGAATGCTTTAACGGATTTAGGTATAGGGAAAGGAGATTTTGTTGGGATAATGTCTATCAATTGTCCAGAATTTATCTTTGCATGGTTAGGTACTCTAGAAACTGGTGCTACAGTGGTACCCATTAATCCACTTCTAACTAGCTCAGATGTGACACATATCGTTCGAGAAACTGGAAATATAAGCGTGATTTTTTGTCACGAGAACAATTATGAGAAAATTAAGGAAACAAGGAAACAAGTTCATGTAAAACATGTAATATTATTTGGCGCTGTGGAGGCTAAAGATGATGCAGTAACTCTTGAACAATTTATCGAAGGCAAAATAGCTAAACGTCCTGAAGTAGAGTTAGATCCCATGAACGATATTGCAGCCCTAATGTTTACGGGGGGTACAACTGGTCTTCCAAAAGGGGTAATGCTTACCCATCATAATCTAGTCGCCGATGCTTTAATAGCCATCCATAATGTAAAACAAACTCCTGAAGAATTTGAAGCCCTTAGGGGAAAATCAGCATTTTTAGGGTTCTTGCCGTTATGTCATGTATTTGGGCACGAAGCTTTAATTTATGAAATATATGAAAATGCTATGATTGTTCTGCTTTCCTTTAATCCCTCAGAAGTGTTAGAAGCAATCGAGCATTTTAAAGTCCGATTATTTTCAGCGGTTCCAATTATGTATCAGATGCTGGTTAATTCTCCACATTTTAAAGAAAGGGATCTTTCCAGCATTAAAGATGCTGTATGTGGTTCAGCAGCTTTAGCTCCAGAAATCTCAAAGAAATTCGAAGAAGTTGCAGGTATTAAGGTTAGTCAAGGTTATGGTTTAACAGAAGGCACTGCATTTACTCATGGTGCTCCGGATTGGATACCAGAAATTAAATCCGAGAGTATAGGTGTACCAGATATTGATACAGATGTGAAAATCGTAAATCCCGAAACCCTAGAAGAACTCGAACCAGGAGAGGTAGGCGAGATGTTAATTATAGGCCCTCAGATCATGAAAGGATATTGGAAAAAACCAGAAGAAACCAAAAAGGTTATTGTTGATGGTTGGCTTAGAACGGGAGACCTAGCAAAAATGGATAAGGATGGATATTTCTATATCGTAGGACGCACTAAAGACATGATTAAATACAAGAGCTATAAAGTTATGCCGATGGAGGTTGAAATGAAATTGATGGAACATCCTGCAATTTTAGAAGCGGGTGTTGTAGGTGTTCCTGATCCTAATATAGGAGAGACCATAAAAGCTTTCGTCGTTCTTAAGGAAGAATACAGAGACGGTTCAATTACAGACCGAGATATAATTGATTGGTCAAAGGAAAAGTTAGCAGCATATAAATATCCTCGGTATGTCGAGTTCATAAATTCTTTACCACGTACTTCACTTGGTAAACCAGATAGAATAAAATTACTAAAAATGCAACAAGGTCAGAAAAATCCTTGAGTTTTCATACTCTTACCATTCTTTATTTTTTTCAATTATGAAAGTGTGCTGTGTCTTATGTGTGTATGTTTCTCCAGGCTTTAAAATGAACATGGATTTAAACTCTGGGAAATTTATTGCATTTGGAGGGCGTTGAGTTTCAAAACAAAGTGCATTATGCTTTTTCTGCTCTTTACCACATGATAGTATTCCTTCCATATAATTTCCAGTATAAAGATGGACACACGGTTCAGTTGTCTCAACAATCATTCTCCTACCACTTTTCTCTGAATACAATTCTGCACATTTGTGGAATACCAAAGGATTTTCAGAATCGTAGCTTTCAACAAAGAAGTTATTATCAACATCTCCATAACTGTTGTAGACTTCCGAAAGAGTTATCCCTTTTCTTAAGTCAAATCCCATTTTTTCTATGTCAGCAACCTCCCCTGTTACCATATCTCCTTCGTCTGCTATCATGTAACGATCACAAAAAAGAGTGACATGATGATAATCGTTTACCACGTCAAGACTCTCCAAATTCCAATATGCGTGATTTGTCAAATTAATGATTGTTGTCTTATCTGTAGTTGCTTGAAATTCCCAACCAATTTTCATTGGAGAAATATTGTATGTAGTGTGAACTTTTAGAGTTCCTGGATAATTTTCTTCTCCATCCGGACTTAAATATTCGAATTTTATACGAGCATCGTCGTTATTTGTCGAACTTTCCAATAAAGTCCATATTTTGTTATTGAAACCGACCTTTCCTCCATGAAGCGAATTTCCATTATTATTTTGAAATAGTTGATAGTCTTTTCCTTCAAGAGTAAACTTTCCATTCTTAATCCTATTTGCTACCCGCCCCACGACAGCACCTAGATAAGCCGGATTAGCTTTAAAATCTTCAGGACGGTTTTGAGAAACTGTTACTTCTCCAACTTCACCATTCTTATCGGGAACTTCTACACTTACTAAGGTTGCGCCATAATTTGAGATCTTAACCGAAAAACCGGTTTCTGGATCTTTTATAGATATGAGATATACTTCTATTCCATCAACCAGCCCCCATTTTGATTGATTTATTTCCATTTTGTACTTACCTACTTTCTTTAATTCGAGTTTATGACAAATATATTAATTCATATACTTCTATCTTCAAAGACATGGTTAAAACCATTTTCTGCAATAACCTGCTGGTACCATTGCGCACTTTTCTTCCATGTCCTCTTTTGAGTTTCATTATTAACTCGTATTATTCCAAAACGTTTGGAATATCCTTCAATCCATTCGAAATTATCTAGCAATGACCAAACAAAATATCCTTTCAACTTTACACCTTTTTCAATTGCTTTATGACTAGCTTGAAGATAACGGTTTAAATAGCTTATTCGATCATCATCTTGAACTACATTATTGAGGATTTTCTCATCTTTACTCGCCATACCATTTTCTGTAATGTAGATTAATGGATGATTGTAATCCTTGTCAACTCTAATCAATAATTCATATAATCCTTCAGGGCACACTTCCCAATCCGATTCTGAATATTCGCGCCCTGCAATTTTCTCAGATTGAGTAAGTTTTCGAATATTGTTTAGATCTTCCAGATTCTTTACATTAACTCTGGTGCACGTATAATTATTTATTCCCAAGAAATCAATAGGATTATCATTAAGTGTTTTTAAATCTTCCGTGCGTATTTGAGGAAGACTTAACTTTTTGTCGATAACCTCTAAAATGTCTTGAGGATAAGAAGCTTTTAACACTGGATCAAGGTACCACCGATTAAATATACCATCAACATATTTTGCTGCTTTCTGATCCACCTCAGAATCGCTATCTGGATATACATGACTTAAGGCAAGAGTAATCCCGATTTCACCGTCAGAATTCTTAGATTTATGATACTTCTCTACTGCTTTAGCGTGCGCGGCATTAACATTGATTGAAGCTAAATATCCTTTTCTAAGATCAGACTTTTGATCATAGAGACCAAATCCATAAAACCAAGTTGTGAATATTTTCGGTTCATTGAAGGTAATCCATTTTTTCACGCGGTCACCAAAATGATCAAACATAAATTCTGCATATTCTACAAAAGCATCAACCACTTTTTGACTTTCCCAACCTCCAATCTTTTGTAAAAATAGGGGTAAATCCCAATGATATAGAGTAACTACTGGTTCAATTTGATTAGCTAGTAATTCATTAACAATATTATCATAAAATTCAACACCATTTTGATTGATTTTTCCCGTACCTAAGGGAAAAATTCGAGGCCATGAAACTGAAAATCGGTACGCTTTCAAACCTAAATTCTTCATTATCTGGATGTCTTCTTTATATCGATGATAATGATCACATGCAATATCTCCAGTCTCCTGAGTTTTTATGAATTGTGTATTGTGACAAATATTATCCCAAACACTCTCACCTTTTCCATCCGCATCCCAAGCACCCTCAATTTGATAGCTTGATGTGGCTGCGCCCCATAAAAATCCTTTAGGAAAATTTATTTTCGTCATATTCTAATCATTCTTTTTTTAGTTATTCAACATCAATCTCACAGACTATTGGATGATAATAGACACCTATGGATAAGATCCAACCTACGGAGTAATAACAACGTTGATATTTATCTTGAAAAAAATTCTTGATAAACATCTAAAACCTTTATAAAACTTAATATATAAAAACTTTATAAATAAATTTTACATTTTTTGTAAACACATAGTGATTAAGTATGGAATTAACACCAAAAGAATACGAATTATCTAAGAAATATAAACAGTTTATTGGTAAAAAACTCGCTAAGAAAATTCATCGAGTTAGAAGTAAGTACATGCTACAACTTGCAGAACTGCTGGGAAACACCAATCCTAAATATGTGGGAATTACTAAAGAAGATGGAACAGTAGACAAATCCAATATTATCGCCCATCCTGCATACCCTGCTTTGTTTACAGTTGGGGATAACGGTGCTGCATTTGATGTTATGGGATGGAGGTTCCCCCCATCTGAAGGGGAGGAGAAAGGTCCGCTTCTGATTAAAAATATTGGCAAGTTACTTCATACAGCGCAGGAATATGACTATTCTCGTGCAGAAGTTCCGATAAAAGATGGTCAGAAGTTAAATATAGAGGGAGTATTGGAACAAGCATATATTAAGTCTGATATGCTCTGGTTAGTTGTTAGACTTTATGCACGTTCCCAAGAGGGAAAACTGGCAGTTGAATCACTGGCTAGCTTTACTATACGAAAAGGAGGTTGGGAATAAAATGGTAAAACTCAATGAAGTTGAAGTTGGAAAAATGTTCAAATACAAATATGGTCCCATTAGTCGTGAAAATGTGAAAAAATATGCTTCAATTTCAGGTGATCGTAACAACCTTCATATCGATGATGATTATGCAGTTAAAATGGGTTTAAATGGGATCATTGTGCACGGTTGTTATTCTTTTGCTGTTGTAGCAGAATGTCTTTGTGATTTTGCAGGAGATGGGGGTGAAGTTTTAGACATTTATGGAGAAATGAGGGGAATGGTTCGTCCAGGAGATGAGTGGCTGATTACCCTAACTGTCAAATCTATTAATGAAGATGAGGTTGAACTTGAATACTTAGAAGAATCTAAGACTCCTATCAAAATTGAGAAAAATGGTGAAACAATAAAAAGTTTTGAAGCAGATCAACGTGGGTGGGTAAGTGAAAAAGATGTCGCACAAAATCTACTCAAAACTGAAGAAACTGAAGAAGGAACCGTACATTTCCGCTTACGAAAAGCTATTCCTGGGAGAGCAAAAGTTCGTCTCGAAAAATAGAATTTGATTCATCTTTTTTTTCAATTTTTAAATATATCATTCGACAAGGAAAGTGGTGTTTGGAATAAAATGAAAGATTTGAAGTCAGTATTTATTGGGATTCAGAGTCGATTTCGTAAATTTCTTCTTTCTGTTTTAACTTTTTCCGTCTAGATTGCTTTAGTTTCCTACCACTTAGGGATCCTGAAAGTACGGTTAAAATTAAAATTAATATATTTACGTATCCTTCGCCACTACCAAATTGTAGTATAAAGGGTTCTATGGAAAACCCAAACATCATAGTATAGAAGATAAATGCTTCAGCAATGATAACAGGAACTAACCATATTGAAGCCTTAATGCCGTAAAGAGGTATGTCTTCTTTGTATGTGAGAGTAAAACTAACTACAAATAATAAACACAGAGCTAAACTTGGAGTATTAAAAATGAATATGAAATTCCTTGCAGTGATGGAAGCTGGGATAGTCCAAAAAATATCTAAATTGACTACAAATAACACTGGAATTAAAATTGACAAAATTGCACCTGAGTACCACTCTATAAAACTAAAAACTGTTATTAGCATCATTAAAAATATTAGAATCAATACAAAGACTATTGGGTTAACATAGGAAGAGATATAAGTCTGATACGTCCAAAAAAGAATTGTTCTATCCATATCATTATATGAAATCCACAACCCAGATTCATCAACCATCATGGTATTTGCGATGATCCCAAAATAACCAAATATTACAACGAGATAGCCAAGTATTACTCCTCCCTGCCTTCCCCAGTCGATTTTTACATATCCCTTTCGTTTATGATTATCCTGTTCAGATTGATTATCCATTTTACTTCGAACGATAGTGTTTATTGTGTCTTAAAATATAATAATAAAAAAAAAAATATGGTTTATTTTTATTGTTTTTTACGCTTGATCACATATATTATGCCGACAATTGACATTACAGAAGCAGTGACGATTAGAAGCTCAGAGTACCCTGGAATAAATTCCTCTGAAGGTAGCATTCTGGTTCCGCTTATTAATGCAAAATCTGGT
>JAEOUK010000161.1 GCA_016839385.1 Promethearchaeota archaeon | reverse complement strand
TCCTATTCTAAATCTGTATTGTCAGTAATTTTGTTTAGAATACCTTCGTATTGTGTCTTTATTGCAGTATAATGTGCTTTATTGATATTACCTAGAATAAATAATTGTTCTTGATTTTCAATACGTTCTGAATATTCGGAATCAATTGCATTTCGAAAATTATCAACGGAATCGAATAATCCTCTTACCAGTTCTCTTGTATAATCTGGTATGAAGTAAAGATAATGAAGATTTGGAATGGTTTCCGCTCTACGTTCCAGTAATCCAAATTCCATCATTTGTTTCGTGTGTTTCTCAAGTGCTGGTCGTGAAATTTCTAATTTATCTGCTAATGCATCTGCAGTTAACTCATTCTTATCAAGAAGCCATAGAATCGTCCT
The DNA here is from genome assembly GCA_016839385.1 of Promethearchaeota archaeon. The sequence goes on along the minus strand of JAEOUK010000161.1, from coordinate 2,410 downwards.
ACGTTTAGGATCTCGGAATACATTGAATACTAAATCAAGAAATTTATGAGTTACTAAATCTTCATCCATAGAGAATACATGTGAAGGATTCAGTTTTAACCTTGACTATCGTTTTAACCAACTAGCTAAATCATTTTTCCACTTTCTCAAGTGGGAAACCAACCAGAATAACGAAAAACCCGAGTAGTGCAATTTTCTTTAAATACAAACCATTCGTTCTTATACATAATCATAGATAAAATTGTGAGAAAAAAATTATGACACAATATGACGATAAAATTTACGAAGATGTCTTAGAAGAATTAGAAAATTCTTTTAAAGAAGGAAAAATCGATGAATCTTCCTATCGGGATTTGAAAGCGCGGTATGAAAAGAAACTTGAGGAAGCTAGAATACACCGGGAAGAAGCACGAACGATTGCATCCTTTCAAGTATCTGGAAGCCAAAGAGTGACTTCTGATGCAGTGAAAATTTCGGGATCTGCCAGTATTCCTGGTGGAGTGGTCCCAAAAACAATTAAAGTTGCTGGATCTTGTAGAATTACCGAGGACATAGAATGTAATGGACTCCGATGTGCTGGTTCATTACATGCAAATGGAGCGATAGTAAGTCACGGGGATGTTCATGTATCTGGATCATTTCATGGTGATGGGGGTCTAACAGCTGAAGGAGATGTAGATGTCTCTGGGTCTGCTAGAGTTGGTGATGATTTTGATGTTACAGGTGTTGTAACAATTTCAGGATCATTGAGAAGTGATGGAAATATTTATGGCAAAGGAGGAATTCGAGTTTATGGCTCTGGATCAGCAGATGGTGATATGTTTAGTGAAAATGAGATTGAAATTAAGGGCAGCGTAAAAGTAGACGGAAATGTGAAAGCTAGCAAAGTAAAGTTTAAATCTCCTCACGTATTTCGCAAGTTGCTCAGAAGACGAGGACGTTCCCAAGTAGATGGGGATTTGGTCGGTCAAGAGTTAGTAGACATAGAAAACATTAAAGTTGATGGTAATGTTCTGGGAAGGATTGTGAAAATTGGACCCAATTCAAAAATTGACGGTACTGTTGAATATGTTGATGATTTACAACTCGCAGAAGATGTGGAGTTAGAGAATAAACCGGTAAAAGTGGATGCATCTGCTTTAGGAGAACCTTTACAGACTCCGCCAAAAACTGTCGTTCATATTAAAACTCCAGATAAATCAGTACGACCAAGATTTTGTCCAAAATGTGGTCAAGAAGTGGAAGAAGGTTTAAAATTCTGTCCCGCTTGTGGAGCTGGATTAGAATAAGCCCATATTTCTCTTTCTTTTTATTTTTAAAATTATGAAAAAAGTTGCTGCTCCAATCAGAGCAACTCCTCCAACACTCCCAATAATAATCCATTTTGTACTATTTGGATTCCATGTCGCTTGCCCGTGGTGTGTATACATAAACGATTCTAAAGTACTACCAGTTATTAACAAACTTTCATCATCAATATTTTCTAGGTTATCTTGATGAGTATGATGATGATCCCACTCACCGGAGATAAAATTGATGATCAAATCTAAAGTTGGCATGAGATTTCGAAATGGTAGATGATCGTCCGTTATCCAACTAGCATAAGGGTTTTTAGGAAAAGCATTATAATATCCCAAATCCCGTCCTTCTTGAAAAACTGCCTCCTGTAATTCGTTATTTGAATAGCGCTCATCCATAAATTTAAGATCATGCCCTCCTACCATGTCCAAGAGAATTAAGAAGGAGAATTGTTCTGTCATATTATCATAAAATTGATTAATTTCGTCACGAAATGCACTAGCTCCTTCTGCCCAACCCCATCCTTCAATTCCACCACTTCCTTGATCCTCGGCATCAAAAAATAAGAACCATATTTGACTTTCAAAACTCTCTCGATTTTTATAAAAAACCCTTGCAAGTTCTAAAGCAACTGCTACTCCTGAACCCCCATCATTCGCACCGGGTATAGGTTGGGTTGTATTTACTGAGTCTTTTTCGGCTATAGCACGTGAATCCCAATGTGCAGCGATTATAATAATATTTGAATTATTAGTGTTGAGTTTTCCGAGGATATTTTGGCAATGGATTTGAGTCTCACTTGGTCCAGGCAGCGTAAAATTATGAGTAATAACTGCATCTGTAACTGGATCCAGTTCATCGCGTATCCAATCGGCACATGCATTGTGTTCGACTGTTCCAGGAACCCGATATCCAAATTCTAATTGTTTTCGGACATCCTCATATGCTTTAGTTTTATTAAATTCGATTGGGAAATGTACGGAAGATTTTGGTGCAGTTTCTGTCATATTCCGGTAATTATGAAATAGAATGGGATTAGTAAACATAGAAAAAATAAGAGCACCTGAAATTTACCATGTTTTTATTTTGTTGAGAGATTTTTGCATTGAAT
>JAEOUK010000160.1 GCA_016839385.1 Promethearchaeota archaeon | reverse complement strand
GGTCTATGTGATAAGGGAGAAGGTGGTAAGTTCATCGAAAGCGGTGAAACAGAAATGAATGGGTCAATCCCAGTAAATCCCTCTGGAGGTGTATTATCCAGCAATCCCACCATGGCTAATGGTTTAATTAGAGTAGCTGAGATTGTTTTACAGCTACAAGGAAAAGCAGAGAAAAGACAAATTTCCAACGCAAAAACTGGTCTTGCTTACGGTATGAACGGTATTTGCTCTCAAGGAAATTGCGTTTTAATTTTTGGAGGTGAATAAAAATGACTAAACACGATGTAGCCGTTGTTGGTATAGGACAAACAAAATTCAGAAGCAAAAGAAGAGATGTGAATATTCCTGAGATGATCTACGAGGCAGTTAAAATGGCCCTTGACGATGCCCAACTTGAACCTAAAGAGATTGATGCAATCATTATTGGGAATATGGATCATTTTGAAGGTATTAATTTTTCGGAATTGATGTGCGGAATTGAAGCAGCACCTGGGTACTTAAAACCCGTAGTAAAGGTAGCTACAGGAGGAACTACTGGCAGTTCTTTAGCAATTTGTGGGTATCATAATGTTGCCTCAGGAATTTATAATAATGTTCTCGTAATTGGTTGGGAAAAGTTAAACGAAGGCGGAGCTACAACAGGTATAATTACAGCATTCGATCCAGTATGGGAGCGACCCTCTTTAGCTGGAGCGTTAGGTCCGCTAGCTCTTATGGCAGGTATGTATTCTGCTAAATATGGAATTACTTCAGAACAAGCTGCAAAGGTAACGGTAAAAAATAGAAGTAACGCTGCTAATAATCCGTTTGCTCACTTACAGATGCCTAAGATTACAATTGATTACGTTATGAGCTCACAAATGATAGCATACCCTTTAAGATTGCACGATTGCTGTCCTCAAAGTGAAGGTGCTTGTGCGCTTATTTACGCTAACGAGCAAGAAACAAGAAAAATTACTGACAATCCTGCTTGGTTCCACGCTGTAGAAACGGCTCATTATTATACATTTGGGACTGATGACAAAATGTTTGATCTTCCTACTGCAACAATAGCATCAAAGAAAGCATATAAAAAAGCAGGAATAAGAAATCCAATAAAAGATTTAGATGTTGCAGAAATTTATGAACCAACTTCTTGGAGTGAGCTTTCTTGGACTGAAGCGTTAGGCTTTTGTAAACCCGGTGAAGGCGGAAAGTTATTGGACGAAGGAATAACTCAAATGAGTGGAGAATTTCCAATCAATCCATCGGGTGGTGTATTGAGCACGAATCCCATTGGTGCTACCGCTTTAGTAAGAGTAGCTGAAGCTGCTATTCAAATTATGGAGCGTGGTGAAAAACGTCAAGTTCCAGATGTAGAAAAGGCACTTGCGATGGGATTTGGTGGAAGTTTATGGACAGAGATCATGATTTTAGGAAAAAATCCTTTGAGGTGAAAAAAAATGAGTAAAAACAGGAAATTGAAAAAAGATTATTTTGAAATTAAATGGAAAACCGATTTGCCATATCGTTATTCAGTTGGGAAGCTTGCAGTAAAATTTTTTGAACAGTTGAAAGAAAATAAAAAAATACTAGGAAGTAAGTGTCCAAAATGTGAAAAAGTTCACTTTCCTCCAAGATCAGTCTGTGCGGATTGTATGGTTGAAATGACTTTAAAGGATATGGTAGAATTGCCTCCAAAAGGAACTTTAGAGGGTTTCACAGTTATTAACTATCCTTTCACTGATCCTTCAACAGGTGGTATTCGCCCTTTTCCATATGGTTACGCATTATTCAAATTAGATGGAGCTGATACCTACACAATGCATTTCGTTGATGAAACAGATGTGAATAATATGAAGATTGGACAACGAGTCGAGGCTGTATTCAATGAAGAACGTAAGGGTGATTTATCAGCTGATATTCCTTATTTTAGAATAATTAAGGAGGAAAAATAGAGAGGAGGATAAACAATGACAGATGATATTGAGAAAAAAGTATTTCGAGGAAGGATTAAAGTTCCCTACAAGCATACAGCGGGGGCATATGTTGAACGCTTCATAACAGAAATCGGAAAAAACAATAAAATATATGGAGTTAAATGTCCGAAATGCAAAAAGGTATATGTTCCTCCTAAAATGATATGTTTTGAATGTTTTGAAAAAATGGATGAGTGGGTTGAAATCGGAAACAAAGGAATCCTTAAAGGATTTACTGTCGTCACACATTCAACTCCTATTATGCCTTTAGAGCCACCATTCGCTTATGGGATTATCAGTCTCGACGGTTCAGATACTGGCTTTGTACATATAATTAAAGAAAATGATCCAAAAAAACTAAAGATAGGAATGAAAGTAAGAGCTGTTTTTAAAGAAAACCCAAGAAAAAGAATATTAGATATCGAATATTTCGAACCAATAAAATAAAATTCAATACATTTTTTTTTCCATTATTATATTATAAAAAATGAATAACATTAACAAGATGAGAAATTATGAGTGAAAACACAGTTTTAATAGAGGAAAGCGAAGATGGAACTATCACTACTATCAAGATGAACAGATTAGCTAAGAAAAATGCAATTAATTATGACTTAATGGTAGGACTTCAGAATGCTATAGATAAGATCGAAAGATCGGATACTAGGGTAGTTATTATCACAGGAGGGGATGAATTTTTTAGTGCGGGTATTGATTTGAACTTTTTAACAGGCCAAGAAAAAGATCCAGAGGTCGTAATTCCGGACTTAAGAATACCTCGCAATTTTAGATACTTCGCTAATACTTGGATTCACCCAATTTTTACTAAAATTGAGAAAATGGAAAAACCCGTAATAGCAAAGATTAACGGTTTTTGTTTTGGTATGGCATTTGAGTTAGCCCTTGCTTGTGATTTTAGATTCTGCTTAAATTCCGCAACTTTTAGTATGCTAGAAACAAAGATTGGAATGAACCCAGATGTGGGAGGGACTATAAGAACAGTAAGACTATGTGGGATACAAAATGCTAAGGATATTATTTTAACAGGAAGAAAATTCGACGGAAACGAAGCTTACAGGCTTGGAGTCGTCAATAGAGTAGCAAAATCTCCAGAAGAATTAGATTCAATTATTAAAATGTATTCTGACGAGCTTATTGATAGCGCACCACTTGCCGTAGGATTGGCAAAGAAATTAATTGACGATTGTTATGGTAAAGACATAGCTTTTGGGCTTGAATTGGAAACTTTAGTAAGTTCTCAATTACTTCAAACTAAAGATGCAGTATCGGGCGCTCTCGCAAAATTGCAGAAAACTAAACCAAAATGGCGATTTAAGTAGTTTTTTATTTTTTTCACTTTTTTATTTTTTAAAAAGAGTTGTAGGATTGGAATCTTAGTATTTTAAAAAAAAACCTTATCAAATCTTTTTTTGGTGTCTTTTTGGAGAAAAAATAGTAATTCAATTATCTTCCAAGAAAAATAGGCTTTCTTTTCTCTTTTAGAGCTCTCATGGATTCGTTGAAATCCTTGGTTCTAAATGCTTTTCTTAGACCCTTGTTTTCTAAATCTAAGGTTTTATCCAAGATATCAATGAAATAAGCGTGCATTGTTTTTTTCATTAGCTTTATGGATAGAGACGGTCCTCTAGGGGGAATTAATCTCAATGCTTGATCTCTTGCGTATGGTATCAATTCTTCCTTAGGTAAAATTTTATTCACGAGACCAAGTTCAAATGCTTTCTGAGCCGTTATTTTATCGCCAAAAAAACATATTTCTTTTGCTTTCTGGAACCCTACTAGGAAAGGCAACATAAAAGATGCACTAAATTCAGGGATGATGGCTCTCTTAGAAAAATAAAATCCTAACCAGGCATCCTTAGCAATATATATGAGATCCGCTCCAGATAAAGGCATTGTAATAGCACCGCCAATTGCTAATCCGTTTATCGCAGCAATTACTGGCTTAGTAAATTTCCAGAGCGCCAAGCATAATTTTTTTTGCGCGATATCCATTAGATCTATTTCCATCCTAATCTCTTTTTGTATCTTTTCAAAATAATCTGGTTCAAAATATCCACCAGATGAGAATGCGTTCCCCTCGGGATTTCCAGTGATTATTAGGACTTTTGCGTCCTTATCTTTTTCTATATCCTCTAAAACTGTAAAAATTTCTAAGAAAGAAACATAGGTAACCGCATTTCTTCTTTCAGGTCTATTTATGGTAATCGTACAAATACCATTTTCTTCCTTCTCATATAAAATATCTTCAAAATCGTCTATATTCATTTTTATAGTTTCTACTCCTTCAATATCTAATTTAATAATTTTAGAGGATATTATAAATTTTCTTTTAAAATAGACCCAATTCGCTCTATGCTATAGTTAATGTCATCTGCGTTGATACCATAATGAGTTACAAATCTAATTTTTTCTTTACTAATGTTATAAGCTAAGATTCCTGCCTTATTGAGAGCCGTGATAACTTTGAGAATTCTTATCTTATCTAAGAATTCAATAATCACAATATTGGTGTCAGTAGGATGCACTTTTAAGGATAATTCAAAATTTTTTAGTCCTTGTGCTAATAATTTTGCATTATTATGATCTTCCTCAAGTCTTTTAATCCATTTAGACTCTAAGGCAAGGAGTCCAAAAGCAGCTATTATCCCAGCCTGACGCATTCCTCCCCCAAGCATTTTCCGAAACTTTCTTGCTTTAATTATAGTTTCTTTGGAACTCACTACAATTGATCCTACAGGACACGAGAGTCCTTTTGATAAACAAAACATTACGCTATCGGTATATTTAGCAATCTCAAATATAGGTACATTTAATCCGACTGCTGCGTTAAATATTCTTGCACCATCTAAGTGGAACTTCAAATCGTTATTGAACGCAAATTCTTTCATTTTTCTTAAAACATCGATACCTATTATAGCTCCACCATGGTAATTATGAGTATTCTCAGTGCAGAATAGCGATGATGGTGGTTCATGAATATCCTCCTTATTTCTAATTAAAGATTGTAAAAATTCAAAGGAGGGAACACCTTTATTAGAAGGATAAGTTCTAATCATCAATCCTCCGATCCTTGCAGCACTCCCTACTTCGTGACCATAGATGTGGCTTAATTCCTCCAATAATATTTCATCTCCGGGTTTTGTTTGCGAAAGTAACGAAACTAAGTTGCCCTGAGTTCCCGAGGTTACGAAAAGTGCAGCTTCTTTTCCGAATAGTTCAGCAGCTTTTTCTTCTAATTTATTCACAGTTGGATCTTCTCCAATCACATCATCTCCAAGTTGAGAATTATCCATTGACTTTACATATTCCCACATTTCAGGAGATGGTTTGGTAACCGTATCAGATCGTAAATCGATGATTTTCATATTTAACATTTTATGATTATTTTAATCGATGATAATTAACCATAATACAAAAAAATAATTAGAGAACTATGTGAAAAAAATAAAATCAAGAGTATTTATTTAATTTAATAGAAATATGAAGGAAAAAATTCATATTACATATCAAGATCACAATTTTTTTTTTAAAACCATTTCTATTACAACCCAGGAATTCCTGTTCGTTTATGGAGAACATCTAATCCTTTGGAAATAAGTGAGATCATAACTAGAAATATAAGGGCAATAACTATGTAAATGGCGAGTGGAGTGACTGAAATATGTGGATTTGTCATGATGAAATATCCCTCCCGAAAAAGTTCTTTTACTCCAATGAAATAAACCACTACGGTATATTTTGGAAGATAAGCTGCTTCGTTAGACCATGAAGGGATCACCCGACGCAGAGCCTGTGGTAACACAACATGATAGATTCCACTTAATCGAGACATACCAATTGATTCGGCAGCTATTATTTGTCCTTCCCCTACAGACAAAATAGCTCCACGGAAGTATTCTGCTTGATATGCCGCACTATTAAGACCTAATGCGATGATACCGATAAGTATAGCTTGGTTAAAGAAAGTAATTGTAATATCTTTTCCGAAAAGTATAAAATTAGATTCAACATCCCATCCAGTTATAGGAAGACCTAGATTAGTTGGTAAGTAAAACAAGAGTAAAACCTGTGCAAGCAACGGTGTACCACGTATAATTTCGATATATCCGATTGCAACGCGTGAAAAAATTGAGCCTCCATAATGACGCATAATGGCAAGTAAAAGCCCTAGAAAAAAGCCCATTACAAGTGCCAAACCATAGAGCCATATCATTGTAATAAAGCCAGATAAAAGATGATCCCAAAATCCTAGAACATTAAGAAAATCTTCAAATGGATTAGGTTGAGCTTGAAATATCATTTGTTTTATTCACCATTAGAAATTTTTAAAAGCTTTTCATGTCCACCATACAAAATATCTAGTTGTTCCAGAAATTTTTTTACACGCTCGGATTTAGGTGAAGTGAAGAAATGTTGGGGTGTCCCACGTTCCAATATAACACCCTCTCCAAGGAAGATCATTTCGGATGCAACAGCTCTGGCAAATCCCATTTCGTGAGTGACTACTATCATTGTGGTGCCAGATTTTGCAATATCTAACATTACTTGAAGCACATCGCCAATTAGTTCAGGATCCAAAGCTGAGGTGGGCTCATCAAATAAAATTACATCTGGTTCCATAGCTAGTGCACGGGCAATACCCACACGTTGTTGTTGTCCTCCTGATAATTGAGCAGGATAATGGTCTGCCCACTTCACCATTTTTACGCTTTCCAGTGCTTTAAGCGCTTTTATTTT
>JAEOUK010000159.1 GCA_016839385.1 Promethearchaeota archaeon | reverse complement strand
GCTACGCCAAATCATTGGGAATTCCGACTGAAACTGTTATGAGCCAGATGATGCCCCAAACCTGGGCTTCAGATGCCTCCGTTTTTACACAGATAATGGCTGATGCGGGAGTTGAAAAAGCGTTTATTTGTCACCCCGATTACGGAAAATCAGTTGTTGGTGAAGCAAAGTGGTCTATTGAGCAGGTAAATAAGTGGTATATCGATCAAAGGGATCAATTTCCTGATAAGCTCGAAGCAGTCGTAGGGATTGATCCAAGAAGAGGTGAAGAGGGGATAAAATTACTCGAAAAAGCAGCTGAAGAATGGGCAGTCAAGGCCGTAAAAATTTATGCACCTTGCGGATTTTACCCCGATGATCCTAAATATGATGCTTTCTATGCAAAATGTCAAGAATTAGGGCTAATGTTACAATCCCACACAGCAGCTTTAACGCATCCTTTGGTGGAAAATAAATATGCCAATCCTATGTATTTGGATAGTATCGCAGCAAAATTTCCTGATTTGAAAATACTTATGGTACATTTTGGTGGTGGTTTTACGACTTGGACATTAGGGGCAATCGAAATCATGGCAGGAAGAGCTAATGTATTTGCCGAATTTTCTGGACATCAAGCGATAGCTAAAAGCTTTCCTGAGTACTGGTTAAAACTATTAAGAGCTGTTCTTGATACTCAAGCATTGTTTGGAGCACCACTTAAAGAGCGTATCATGTTTGGAAGTGATTGGCCTTATTTGATTCCATATTTCGATGATAAAGCTTGGGTACAATACTTTAAAGACATTCCTGAAACTGCTAAACAATATGGATTAAAATTCACCCAAGAAGAGATCAACTTAATCCTAAATGAAAACCCAAAGAAAATCTTTGGATTATAATTTTTTTTTATTTTTAAAATTCGAGAAAGAATTTTTTTTAATATCGCTATTTCAGTTAAAATATAATTCTATTGAATATAAGATTTAAAATATTTTTAAAAATATATAAAATAATAATGATCGAAAATCGAATATTATTAACAACTCCAACGTACCCTTACCCTACACTCCCCGCAAATGACTCTTTAACAGATGCTACGGGTCAAAGATTTACTAAAGGTGATGATATCTTTACTTTAATTTCTCATACCCACTGTTACGCAAACCATATTTTGGCTCAAAATATTAACAAATCCGCTACTTTGTTGGAATATCCTCGGTGGAATGACTTTAAGAAAGAAGTAGACAAGGGTTATAATATAGTTGGAATTAGTGCGTTTCCACCACATCTAGATAATGTTATGAAAATGTGTGAATACATTAGAGAAAATTCTCCCGATACAACAATCATGCTAGGTTCGTACGCTGCTCAAGCGTTTAAAGCCAAATATGATGAGGAAACCCAGAAAAGATATGTAGACTATGTCGTGAAAGGTGAGGGCGTAAAATTTTTACGAAAATTTTTAGGTGAAGATATAGACAGACCCATTGAGCAGAGATTAATGCCAAAATGTGGAGGCGCTCCTTGGTTTATCAATAGATATCCAATTGGTAATGTAGGGTTTGTAGTGACTGGATTGGGTTGCCCTGGAGGGTGCGATTTTTGCTCTACTACTGAAATGTTTGGTTTTAAACGTATTGAATTGCTCTCTCCTAAAGAATTTGTATCCCATATTTACTCATATCATCGACATTTTCCCGATGTTCGGTTAATCTTTGCGATCGAAGAGGATCACTTCCGGCATCCAGAGTATTTATTCGAAACGAAAAAATACTGGGAATCGAGTCCAAAAGTAGTTGAAACCTTAGATTGGTTGGCATTTGGTTCAGTGGATAATATTTATAATTTTGCTAAAAAATATGGTTGGGAAACTATTGCTGAAATCGGTGTGGGCGCAATTTTTATAGGAGTAGAATCTAAATTTGCAGGAGAGCACGGATATACCAAACGTCAAGAGGTTGATGCGCGCGAAGTGTTTGACAAGCTTCACTCAATGGGGATAAGAACTTTAGGCGCTTGGGTTTGCGGTTGGGATTTTCATGATCATTCTAACATATATGAGGATCTTAACTATTTCGTCGCTTGTTATCCTACTTTTCAGCAATTAACTAGGTTATCCCCATTTCCGGGTACTGTATTATACGAGAAAATGATGGAGCAAAATAGAGTTAGAGACGTTCCTTGGGAAGATGTTCATTTTTGGAGCGGTTCTCAGGAAAATATTGCCTTAGAAACGCACGAAACTCTCAATTTGACGGAATATGGATATGATCTGCTTTATAAAACATGGGGACCGTCTATCCTTCGTAAGTTGGATGTAACTTTAAACGGATACGAATTTTGCTTAAAATCCGATAATCCAATTATGCGAGACCATAAATCTTTGTTTTTTAAGCATCAAGCTGCTCTATTGTGGACTTCAATAGAAGCTATGGATCGATTCGCTCCAAATGGGGTAGTTAGAAGGAGAGTTCGAAAAACTGACGAAAAATATAGGCGATTAATAGGTGAACCCACTCCTATTATGTCCTATTTACAAAAAATTATTGAAAAACGAGCGAAAAAGTTTAAAATTAAAAATATGTTGGACCCATTTAATCGTTATCCTAAAGAAGAACCATTCAAAAAATATATTTACGACAAGGATAAATCTGTGAAAGACAAAACTATCCCTTATAAAACTATTGAACCGACTAAGAAACCTTTTGCGATGAAATGGACAAAGCTAGAATTTCTCGCTTTAGACCAAATCTTAAAAATGATTCGAACCTTTAAAAGGAAGAAAAGCAATCGTAAAATTGACGATTACATAATCGAAACCGTAAAAAGGCGCAATTTTATTGCCTTTTAACGTAAGTAACATATTTTCTTAATGGTTTTTTATATGGCTCACATTACTCAAGGATCAGGAAACACGCCCTTAGTTGAGATACCGAATGATTACTACCCAGAAGGATGTGGTTTTTGGTTCAAAATTACTAAAGGAATTGATAAAGGAAAGAACCTATTCTTCAGAGATAGTCTTCATGGGGGACGGGATTCGGAGGATGTAATTCTCTTCGTTCACGGGAATCCTGAATGCTCTTACAGTTATCGTAAAGTAATAAAACACCTATTAACTATAAGAAAAAAACCAATTCGCATCATTAATCCAGATCACATTGGTTTTGGATTATCTGATCAAGCTTCTCACGAAATGGTGTGCATGGATCACGCAGAGAACCTATTAAACTTAATTACTACACTTGATCTTCAAAATATAACTATGGTTATTCACGATTGGGGAGGGCCTATAGGTGTAGGAGCGCTTTTAAAAACACCTGATCGTTTAAAAAACCTTATCGTCTTAAATAGTACTGTATTTCCTCTCTCTAATCGAGGCTTTACATATAAAAATTACCCTATATCATGGTTAGGGTGGTCTAGAACTCCGTATATTATTCATGACCGCTTTTGGGGTGCGTTTGCTTCTTATGCTATGTTTGTAAAACCTACGAGCTCGATGAAATTACTTTCAGGTATGTTAAATTATATTTTGAAGGCGGAGTTGGGAATACTCCCTAAAGATGATTATATTGCTCGATTGGTAGTTAAACAGCAATTTCTTTCTAAACCTAATGTTAGAAGCTCAAAGCGTTTAGTACTGCAATCAGCTGTTTGGGGTCAAGGAAATACTTATACCGATCGAACAATTGGCAAAAGAAATACAAAACCTTTCTACGATTTCATCCAAAATAACCTAAAATCATCATGGAATACAAAAATAAACAAAATCGGTGTTCATGCTGTAATCGGTAGATGGGATCCATTAGGAAATGAAAGCGTATTAAAACAATGGCTCGATCATCTGCCTCAGCTTAGGAATAATCTAATCACTTTTAGCGATGTCGGTCATTTTATTGAAGAAGTTAAATATAAAGAAATTGCAGAAGTAATTCTCAAAAGTATAACCAAATAATGATACAAATTTTTACAAATTTCAGCTAAACTTCTTCAATTTTTACAATATGTGCAAAAGTTAAATTAAAGGAGGGGTCAGTAAAAGTAAAAAATTTAGAGTTTTTAACCAAAAATCAT
>JAEOUK010000158.1 GCA_016839385.1 Promethearchaeota archaeon | reverse complement strand
TAGTTCGTCTAAAGAAGATATGAGTTGTTTATCTGCTTTTAGAATAATTTTTAAGTCTATACCATACATTTTTGTCATATGGGAGAATTTTTTTGTTTTTATCATGTGAACACGAAAGCAACTCATAAATGTCATATTTGTGGGAAATATATCTGTTTAGATTGCCTTCAAACTCCTAATCCAAAGGAAAATCCTATAAATGCTGTAGCGTGCCCAGAATGTTTATATGATTTATAAAAAAAAGCATACTCTCCTGGTGCGTTTGTAGCTTTGATTGTCTTTGGAATTATCTATTTAATTATAGATATTGTTATGTAGATTGTTGAGCCATTTGGTGGGATTATTATGTTGGTTTTCGTATTTATAGTGATAACCATAGCTTATGTTGTATTTGGTGTAGTAAAACCCAAAGCGTTAGAAAAAGCTCTTAAAATAAAAAATGAAGCTTTAGAAATCCGCAAAACGACCCTTAGAGATCAAAAAATTAAAAATCCAGAAAATTCAGATAATAATAGCACGAGTCAAATACCAATGAAATGTTATTATTGCGGAGCTCCTGTCAAATCTGGAAAAAACTCATGTAATTACTGCGGGATGTCATGGGTTTGGAAATAGACCTTCATTATATTTTAACTGATATTTTTGTGGATTCTTAGAACGAAATTTTATATTTGTGTATTTCAAATGTAATCCTAATTATGGGAGAGTTAACTTGTAGCATCCATCTTGATCGCACTGCAGTTGCGAAATGTGGTTCATGCAAGAAATATATTTGTTTGGAATGCAAAAAACGAAGTATTAGATCTTCAGATGACCATGATTATTATATTTGTCCTTATTGCTTAGCAAATGAGTTGGATGTAGAAGAAAGCGAAACAAATGCAATGGTTGGAATTGTTTGTTGTGTTTTTTTGGTGTTCTTTGTCATTATTGGATTTGTAGTTTTTCAAGAGTTTGAGGGCTCTTTCTCATTTCCTTCCAGTTCTGGATTTGTGGGATCATGGGAAACTGCACTTGCAATCATTTTAGCTGTTGTGATTGTAGCATTAGTGGTGATTGTTGTTATTTCTGCAGCTGTTAAAGAGAAAAAGCAAAAAATAAAACAAACTAATGCAAGGGCAGAAGCAATACGAGCTAAGGCAAAAAAAGAAACTGAAGAAAGCAAGAAATATTTAGAAAAAATGGAAGGTTTATATTCTGAACGAGAAAAAAGTCCTAATATTGCTCTGTATTGCAGATGGTGTGGAGCTCCCCTTACCGAAAATGATACATCTTGTGATTATTGTGGAATGCAATGGAAATGGATTGATAAATAGAAATGATTTTTATTAATTCCTAATTTTCTGGCGACTGGTTTTTACTTATCCATTTCCAATAGATAAGTTCTAAGAAAATTAATATTAATATGATAAACAATCCGGGTGAATATATCCAAATATAGTCAGTCATCGCTCCAAACAATACAGGACCCAGTATATTACCTATGATTCCTACAAAACGATAAATACTAACAAGATTTGATTTATGCTCTTGAGGAATTAATTTGTGACTAATTGAGTCTGCACTTTGTAAAACGATTACCATAGGAGCACCAAAAAACGTGATACATATTGCAAATAAAATAGAATTATCAATAAACGCGAAAGAAATACCAAAACCGATTAAAATGAGAATAATTCCAATTTGAATTTTATATATCATATCGAAATTTTTTGTACGCCCCAAAATGGCAAATAAAACCACTTGTGTTAACTGAATAGGGAGTAAATACAAGCCACCAACTAATGGAGACAATCCAAAATGGGTTAAAATGACATATACTCCATACGTACCAGATCCACTCATAATGATCATCATAGTAAAGTTAAGAATTAGTGTACCAATAATAGCTTTATTTCGTTTCGTGAATTTCCATGTCTCAATCATTGAAATTACACTGGATTTTTGTTGATATTTATTGAATTTCCAATTAGGTGCATCTTTAATATTGAATATTGCATTTATTACCCCTAGAACTGCAAATACAGTAAGAATAAAGAATGAATTCCTCTGTTTACAGAGTTCATATAATGGACCACCACCTACCGTTCCAATTAAAAACCCTATTACAAGCCCAATTGAAAAGAGTGATAAGGGTTTTCCTCGTTCTCCTTCAGGATAATGATCTATAACAAGAGCAGAAAAAACTCCTGCTAAGCTACATAACCCTAAAATGAAGCGTAAAACCAGTATGATCCAATATTTAGTCGCGAAAGCTAGTAAAAAAGTCCCAATTACTGTTAATAGAAGCGAGAGAATTATTGTATTTTTCCTGCCAATTTTCTCTGAAAGAATGACTAGAGGATAAAGCATCGCAATGTTTCCAAGATATACCATAGTCCCAATTAAGCTATAAAGAAAACTGGAATCTCCAACGAGATTTTCAGTTATCGGAGCTAATATTATCACCATAGCTGAATCTAACACAACCATACAAAAACTGAGAAAAAATATCCCAGTATTCAAGTGTGAAAAACTAATTTTTTTTGATTGTAATCTCATAATTCAACGCCTAGGTGAAATTAATTTAGACTTGAATTAGTTCTATAAATAAATTAAGATGAAGAATTATGATAAAAACGGAATTACTGGATAAAGGTACTTATTTCGGAGTGGAATCCCATGCATCTTGAAAGATTTTCAAACCTTTATCAGTAAAAGGATGTTCAAAGGAGTCTTTGTACACTTCGAACCCTGCGGTAACGATATCTGCACCCACTCGCGCGGCTTCTACAAATTGCTTTCCATTTCGAATTGCAGCCACAATTACCTCTGTTGTGAATCCGTAGTTTTCATATGCAATCATAATATCTTCTAACATATCTGTACAATCTACTCCTGATGCTTCTTGCCATCCTATAAATGGAGAAACAAAAGTTGCATTAATACGCCCAGCTTGAATTGCTTGGGAAGCGGAGAATACAAGTGTTACGTTTACTTTTACTCCTTCTTCTTCCAATGATTTTGCAGCGACCAAACCTTGTTCTGTACAGGGTATTTTAATTACAAAATTTGGTGAGATTTTCGCAAACTTCTTCGCTTCTTTAATCATTTCCTCAGCTTTTTCAAGATGGGGGTTAATTTCAACGGAAATTGGAAACTCCACATCCTCAAATTCGTCTGCAAGCTCTTGCATGACCACTTTGAAAGTTTTCCCCGAATTTTTCACATGCTTTGGATTTGTGGTAACACCATCAATTCCCCAATTTTTATAGGCATATCGAATTTCATCGATTTTTCCACTATCTAAAAAGTATTTCATAAGAAAGTTTGGTGAGAAACTGATTTAATTATTTTCGATTTTATTGGATGAATTCAAAAAAATTTATATTAAGCCCCATCGATGTTTTGCAAGATCCGATTAAGATATGTATCTAATTCTTCTTTCTCTGATTCTGTAAAACCTCTATAATAGATATCTTCCATTTCTTTTGAGACTTTTTCATATATTGGATGTAATTTTTTGTTTTTTTCTGTCAGTTTAATATTTATTTCTCGACCATCCATCTTTGAAGGAATTCGAATAATATGTCCTTCTTCTTCCAATCTATCTAAGATAGATGTTAGTGTTGTTTTTGGTAATCCAGTCTTTTTAACGAGTTCTTTAATCGGGATGTCGTCTTTATTCCACAGTACAAATAGAATTCTACCCTGCCCGGGATGTATTTTCAGATTGTTTTCAGCTAGTTTTTGGAAAAAAAGTTTTTTGCTGATTTTTTGGATTTTGGTAATTAAAAAACCCGCTTGGTGCCTAGGATGTATGAAAATCACCCAATTGTAAACTGAAATGTAGTCAACTTCTTTGTATTCCACCCTTTTGCAATTTTTGGGAGAATTCTCAATACAGTATGGTCAGGATCATCAAATCCTTTTGGATAATAAATTTTCATGTTATCTGCCCAAATTGCCTTTTTTACATCATCTCCCATGAATTCTGCAACGCCAATAAAAGTTACACCTTGCCAGATGTCAGGTTTCTTAAAATAAAGGCTAATTTTAGGATTTTTTCGAAGTTGAGAAACTTTTGCAGAGGAAGTATTTGTGCTTAAAAGTATCTTGAAGTCCTCATCATGATCTAACCACATTTTCTCTAACCTTTTGTATTGTTCCACATTCCTCATATTGTTCATTGCTCTTATATCCGGGAATCCATCTTCATTTATGGTGGAGACAAAAACGCAATCAGACTCCTTCATAATTTCTAAGGCTAGTTGCCTCATTTCTTCTTCTGTCATATTCATAATTTTCACAGTTTCATTTTGTAGTAATAGTACCATTTCGTACTAAATTAGTACGATTTCGTACTTTTAAAAGTTACGTTTTGTGAAAATATCTCATATGAAATTCTAAAACAATCTTTTTGAGTAGTTGGAGAAAGTAACTCTTATGGGACAAGATATTGAAAATGTGACTGTGGGAACTGGAATTGTAAATATTTTAAAACAAAACGGAGTTACAAGAATATTTGGAATTCCAGACGGACATACGTTATCATTTTATGATGGAATATTGCATACAGAGGGAATCGAGCACATATTAGTCGCAGACGAAAGGACTGCTGCTTTTGCTGCTGATGCATATGCTCGCGTAACGGGAGGGCTCGGAATTGTGGATTCGGGTTCTGCCGGAAGTCTTAATGTTGTCGTTGGTTTAGCCGAAGCAAAAGGTTTCGGAAGCTCAGTGTTAGTAATTGTGGGAGTAGTGAAAAAAGAACATTCTTTACGAAATGTGCCGCATGATATTGACGTGCAAGGTGTATTAGAACCTATAACTAAAATTTCTCAAGGAGTATATACACCGGAACAAGTTCCCCGTTTTTTGAATTATGCTATTCGTATTGCTACAAATGGAAAGCCTGGTCCTGTAGCGTTAATAATACCTGAAGATGTGATGAACTCGAAAGAACTTCCATTAAAAAAATTTATTCCAAGGGAGGGTACTGGAGCTTGTGCAATAGAAGGATGTAATATAGCACCAGCAGCGTCAGAAGTGGAATATGCGGTACAATTAATTCGAGAAGCTGATTATCCCGCACTTTTTGTGGGATCTCAAGCTGTCACGTCAGGAGCATTTTCAGAAGTAAAGAAATTAGCAGAAATGCTTGAAGCTCCAGTATTTTCTACGATTAGTGGTAAAGGAATTCTACCACAAGGTGATAATCATTATTTTGGTACAGTAGGTTTATTTGGAGAGCGCCCCAATCATAAATTCTTGCGCAAAACTGCTGACCTTCTAATAGTCGTCGGGAATAGATTGACCGAAGATGACACAGCGAATTTTAAGATTCCACCGCAAAAATTGCCTATGATTCAAATAGATTTAGATCCAGGAGAGATCGGTTTATCATTCAATGCATGGGGAGTAGTAGGTGACTCTAAGATTGCCTTGGACATGATTATTCAAAGATTGGAAGAATTTGATATTTCCAGTCAGGAAAAACCCAGAGAACTTTTAAACACAAGGAAAATTGCGCTTAAAAAACTCCGTTTAGAACATGAAAAATATCGTTTGAAAGACACAGCAAAATGGATGGGTGCAGATCCAATAAAACCTCAGAGAGTATTGTATTCAATTGCCCAGAATTTTACAGAAGATGATTATTTGGTAACGGATGCAAGTGCTAGTTCACGTTGGATAGGAGCTTATTTTCCAATTAAAGGGGTTGGGAGAAAAATTATCACACCAAGAGGTGTAGGGCCTACGGGATTTGGTCTAGGAGCATTATTAGGAACAGGTATTGCATTAAAAGAATTGTTTGGACCAAATTCAACACCAAAATTAGTTTTACTAACCGGAGATGGAGGGATTATGAATAGTGGTTTATCTGATTTAGAGACGATAGTTAGGAATGAAATTAATTGTACAATTATTATCCTGAATAATAAGGCATTAGGATTTGTGAAATTTGCACAAGGAATGCTACATCAAAAGAGATACATTGACACTGATCGTCCAGATACTGATTTTGTGAAGATAGCAAAAGCATTTGGTATTAAAGCTAATCGAGTTAAGAAATTAGATGAACTCGATGAAATTCTTAAGGATTCTATACAATGTAAAAAAGGCGTACACCTTATAGACGTTATTACCGACCCAGAAGAGTTTCTTCCGCCAAATTTTTACTAGTCATAATTTAAAATCTCATTTTCTCCTTTGTTGTTCTACCCAATAGCGTAAACGTTAAAAATCCAGATTCCGATTTAATGATATCAACTCATTTAGGGTTGTAGATACATTTATCATTTGAGGGTTAGAGGGAAAATGGCATTTTATGATATATATAAACGTAGAGGATGTAATGAAACATTATTCACACTTTACGCAGCGAAGAATCATTCTTGTTCTCTCACAGAATTTTTTGAAAAATTAGAAGTGGAGGAGAATTCGTATTACAATGCATTCTTCAGGGTTAAAGAAGATTTGCTTGAATTAAGATTAATCGAATTCAAGAAAAATAGGGCCAAAGAAAGAGTAATTCGTTTAACTCCAAAGGGAGTGAGAGTAGTAAGAATTCTGAAAGAAATAAACCAAATTATCGAAACGTAATCGGATTTTTCTCCTTTGTAATAATTCCTATACAAAAAAAGTGTTCATTACTCCATGACAATTGCATGTTGTTGCAATTAAAAAAACAGATTTATGACTTAATCCAATTGCTTTTTTATCATCATCCAGGAAATTCAAAATAAGCTTTCGAAGTTCTTCTCCTTTTATGAATCCCAATCCAGCTTTAACTTGATGACTCTCAATGGGATAATTATAGAAATTTGGGATTTTAATATCTTGGGAGATTTGGGTGATTGTTTTCAGTTTTTTTCGATGATGATGTGGACAATAATCTGCGGGGCCTACACAAAAATCTGGACAAATTTCATCTATTTTAGCCCATGATAGTAAGATTACTCCATTGGTGGGATCTTCCTTTAAAAGGACTTCTTGCGGTATTTTTTGCACAAGTTCATTCCAATGGGTTTCCTCAATATCGTTTTGTAGTTTTTTATCAAGTTGAAGTCTGTTATATAAATTCTGCACGATATATGCTACTGCATGAATAGGAACTGCTGGAATAAGATTTTCAGGAAAAATAAACTGTAAAATCTCCGCAATTATTTCAATATCTCTTTGGAAAAAGAATTTTTTTTTAGTATTAGAAGGTAGAACTTCATGAATATTTAAGATGTTTA
>JAEOUK010000157.1 GCA_016839385.1 Promethearchaeota archaeon | reverse complement strand
TAGGCGACCACCGAGCAACTACAAATTCTTTCTCCTTCGCTACATGATAGATATCACCCTTATATTCATAATCTGATAAATTAGATTAATTACTTTCGGGCTTACGAACAACATACTACATAAAATTTCCATCTACTGCCTTAGATAATCGTTTCCAGGAATTATTAAACTCCAATTTAAATCGAGATATACGATATATCAGATCAAATCCGCTATCCCTTATAGCCGCTTCCCATCTTTTTAGATTCATAAATGACATATAACCGAGTTTGTCATCAAAATCGCCCCACTCTCTATTTCTAGTGTTTGATCCAACAAGATTTCTGAAACTAATCTTAAGTCCGCTGACAACTAAATTTCTCAAATGATAGGGGCACCAAATTCGATGAACCGAAAAAATAAACGGGGCACCTGGTTTGAGCACTCTGAAGACTTGGCAGAATACTTTTATCTTCTCATTATAACCTGGAACATGATCAAAACCGTTACCAAAGAACAGAACTCCATCAAAAGATTCATCAGCAAAAGTGAGAGATGTTGCGTTCATTTCATTGAAATCAATCTTTAAATTATATTTTACAGATTGTTCTTTTGCTGCCTCTATCATATTTGGGCTTAAATCGATACCGTGTACGCTGTATCCTAATTGCGAAAGCGGTATAGTGGTTCGCCCTGCACCGCAACCAATATCCAATATATTTCCTTCTTTGGGTAGGAACTGCTGGACCAATACTCGTTCCGGCTTATACATCCCCACCATGCGATACGAATCAATTACTTCTTTGCTACCATACCCGTCGCGAACTAAAGTTTTATAAAAATCCTCTTTCATGCTTATAACAAACCCGTAATTTAAACATCTGTAAAGAGGAAAACAATCTCGCTTCGGTGAAATGAGGAAGTGCTTAAATCTTATTATTATTGCAAATACATACTTGAGATGATAATACTTCTATAGAAAATATTATGCTACAATCTATACAAGACATATTAGTTATCAATAGGTTTACGTACTACATAGTGAATAAAATTACCACAACCAATGCAGTATTTGTTTGGGTTTTCCGAATTATGTGTTAACACCGTATTAGCATGGTATAAATTTCTAAAAAACAATTTAATATCGAATACATATCGCGATTGACAAAAAATCCTATTATATCCGGTATCCCTTATTGCCTGTTCCCATCTTTTTAGATTCATAAAGGACATATAACCACACTTGTCATCGTAGTCGCCCCAATCTTTCTGCGTTTTACTTGACCCCATTAGCTCTTCAATAATTGTTTTTACTCCACTTTCAACTAATTTTCGAAAGTGACGGGCACACCACATGCCATGAACTGAAAAAATGAAAGGAGCCCCTGGTTTTAGCACTCTGAAGACTTGACGTAAAACTTCAATCTTATCATTATAACCTGGAACATGATCAAATCCATTTGCTGAAAATATTGCTCCATCAAAGGATTCATCAGCAAAATTGATAGTTGTTGCGTTCATTTCGTAAAAATTTATTTCTAAACCATATTTTTTTGATTGCTCTTTTGCGGCCTTTATCATATGGGGACTAATATCGATACCACTTACTTTATAGCCTAATTGTGAAAGTGGGATAGAGGTTCGACCTGCACCGCAGCCAATATCTAATATATCTCCTAATTTGGGAAAAAACTGCTGAATCAGTACTGACTCTGGTTTATATAGCCCCACGATGGAGTAAGTTTCTACAACTTTATTTTTTTTATATCCGTCATGAACTAAATTCTTATAATACTCCTCGCTCATATAATTATAAATCCTATAATCACTTTATGTAGATTTGATTTGTGCTCATATAATAATCAAGAATAAAAACCCATGTGTCGAGGGCAAAATTGACAGTAGATTTTCTTTCATATTGCATATGGTCAATGTGCTTTTGTATGAAAAGTCAATTCGATATTCTTTTGTATAATCTCAATGAGTTAGCCGCTAAGTCCTTAATGGTGCTTTTTACTCCTTTTTTATATATTTCAATAGTTTGCATGTCATTCAAATCAGTACATAATCTCGTTTTATATTCGCCCCCTTCCGCTAGCCAATCATATGAACTCATTCCTATCATAGCATTGTATGTAACTACATAATAATGACAAACAAACCCTGGCATGTAAATATTATTAGGCAAGTAATTAAATCCACATGAGATACCAAGAACTTCTCTGTCGAAAACAATGTCATAAACACACCCAATGGTATAACTCCCTGCGGAAATTTTAATCAGTTGAATTTCTCCGTTTTCAAATCTCTTGCTTATTAATCTTTTGTGAAAATCGACGGCATAATCTGTCGTCATAGTCGATTTATATCCGAGATTAGTGCACCTTTTGTTTTGAAGTTCCAAATATTCATCATAAATTCTTAGTGCTTCTTCCGTTGTCTCAGCAACGTGTATTTTTATTTTCCCCATTTTTTCATACTCATTAATAGAACGGCGAATCTGTTTTTGCCTTTTTGGTTTCAGCAAGGATAGATATTCATTATTATTAATGCGAACTTTATCTAAATTCACATAATAAGACTCCAGTTTTTCTACATATAATTTATACCTTTTATCCAATTTGTTATTTAAAATGAGATTAGGTTGGTATTTTGATGAACATCTTATCATATAGAATTCATCCCATAATGTTATTGGTAATTGCTCAAGCAGTGACTCTAGAGATATTGTTATCCCGGGATCAATTAATATTGCATTGTATTCAATATATGTAGCGGCATCTATGTGCGAAATAAGAGTTTGGTTCAGAGCTAGTCTCTTAAATTTTAGAAATCTGTGCTTCGTAACGGTTTTAACGCCAAGAAAAAAAGCTATTACCGGAGACCCTTCCATGAAACCCACGACTAGAGATAGATCACAATCACGGGGAAGGCTGTTTATCCATATTTCTGTCCATGCCCAAGACAGGAAATATGAATGTGGGCACTTCTTCAGCATTGCGGACCATATTTCTTGAACGAGGTCTAACTGTGAAAAAGGATTATAAGTTTTGAAAACAATTTTACCAGACTGACTTTTATTCATGTTAGAGTTGGAAATTATAGTGGCTGTCATCAATTATCAATGGACCACTTATGCTTGAGAAAGAACATACCATAATATCGTGAAACATTTGAAGTTCCATACACAATTTCTTTTTCAACATCAAAAAAACCGGCATTTTCAACCCTGTAGGCACGTTGCATTCCATTATAGATCTGCAGGTCAACTCTGCATCTTCCTGATGTGAAGTAGTTTTCATCAGTCAAGCAAACTAAAGTTCCTTCAGGTGGTAATGTTTCAGGTATGTCATTAATGTAACTACTGTCCAATGTAGTAATAACTATTCCTGATTTGAAATCCCGGATTTTCAACTGAACACTAAGATTACGCACCGGTTGTTCACTTTTGTAACCAATTTTGAAAATTATTCTGCTTCTAGGAAGTATTGGTTTACCATTTTCTTCGTTCTCAATTTTCAGACTCGTAGCCATCACACTCCTATCACTACTCCTGTCAATGTCGGTTCTCTCATAAAGTGGCGTACTCTCAATTAGACTGATTGATGTAAGATATTTTTCAATAATCTCAATTGTCGGCCCATCAGCAACAATTTTACCGTCGTCTATTAATATTGTTCTCTCACACAACGATTGTATTGCAGTCATGTCATGGCTAACGAAAAGCACTGTTCTGCCGTCTGAAGTGGCCACGTTATCCAATTTTCCAAGGCATTTTTTCTGAAATTCTGCATCGCCTACTGCGAGGACTTCATCGAGTAAGAGTATTTCCGGTTCCAGATGAGCTGCTACTGAGAAACCAAGTCGCACCCCCATTCCTGAAGAGTAGAATTTAACCGGTGTATCGATGAACTCTTCAATTCCAGCAAATTCAACTATATCATCGAACTTGCGATCTATTTCGCGCTTTCTCATGCCTAAAATAGCACCATTTAAATATATATTTTCTCGACCTGTAAGTTCGTAATGAAATCCGGTTCCTACTTCAAGCAGAGAACCAATCCGACCGTATATGTCGACTCTGCCTTCGGTGGGTTCCGTTATTCCTGAAATAATCTTTAAAAGAGTGCTTTTCCCCGCCCCGTTACGGCCTATAATTCCCAAGATTTCCCCCTGCTTTACATCAAAGGAAACATCCTTGAGAGACCATATATAGTTTTCTTTGCTATGATTCGCGGTACTTTGGGATCTTTGCCTCTCTGATGTAGCAATTCCAGGAGACAATTTGGATGATACTGGCACACGTTTAATTAATGAAGCGAACCTTCGTAATGTATTCCAAGTATGCTTTGCAATATTATCCCTCAGAGTGTCATATTTAATTCTTTCACCGAGTCTGTACTCTTTTCCTAATTTTCTAACTTTCAATGCATAATTGCTCATATCAAATTATGTCCGCAAAAGTTTTTTCCATACGTTTGAAATAAATGAGTCCGCCAATCAACAAGAACGTTACAATAATCGCTGAAATAATTATCAATGGTCCGGTTTCATTTGTCTTTCCCAGAAGTGCCCAGCGGAAACCTTCGACCACTCCCGCCATTGGGTTGATTCCATAAATGAAACGCCATTTGTCAGGAACTAAGCTGCTAGGATACGCAATAGGGGTGATTAACAACCAGAACTGAGTTAGGAATGGAATAGTGTAACGCACATCCCTATATTGCACATTTAATGCAGACATCCAAAGACTAACCGAAAAAGAAATTATTATAGCGAGCAATATTAAAGGAGGTATAAACAAAATTCCATATGTGGGGGTGATACCATAATAGAACATCATTCCTATCAAAACCAAAAAAGCCAGAAAGAAATCGACCAATCCACTGACTACAGAAGATAAGGGCAAGATTATTCTAGGAAAGTATACTTTAGTGATGAGATTGGAGTTGTTGATAAGACTGTTGCTTGAATTTGTCAGAGAGTTAGCAAACAACTGCCACGGCAGAAGTCCGGCAAAAGAAAAAATCGGGTATGGGAGACCATCTGAAGGAACTTTTGCGAGATTGCCAAAAAATATTGTGAATACTACCATAGTTAAAAATGGTTGGAGAACTGCCCATGTTACTCCTAAAGCAGTTTGTTTGTAGCGTACCTTAATATCACGCCAAACGAGAAAATAAATAAGCTCATAATATTCCTTTAACTCCTCCAGTCCGAACGAAATGCCGGTTCGTGGTTTACGAACTGTAAAAGGTTTTATATTAGAAACCTCAGGTTTCATCTGGTTATACTCGATCGAACAATCTCTTTATTGTTATGATTTTTTTTGTTTTCAGAGTTTTCATATAATCTTGCAGAAAAAACATGTTTTACCGGCAATTATGTTTATATAAATATTTGGCACTCTAGTAATAAATCTTATGTATAATGCATCTTTATGCCACATTGTCATATTACTAATATATAAAGTCTTATCTTCACCTGATTTAATTATATCAATATAGATAAACCATATCAAAATAGCGTTTAAGCAATTCTATAAGTCTGAGAACTTAGCATGCATGTCTATAATTAATAAAACACATAGATCTGTAATAAAATCTAATTGGTATGCAGTGACGCAATACATAGGCGCCATCAAAAGTTTAAGCTAGATATATACAGTACATCCTAATTATAGAATGCATGAATATATAGATTTCAGAGATTGCACCTATTTAATAATATACAACTATTTGCTCACATTATGTAATAAGTATAAAGTTAAGCGGCCTACATAATAAATACGAGGTATATTATTTGACTCCAATCGAATAGCAAATTCTTTTTCACGGACAAAAGTGTAGGGATGATTAATTAAGGCCAATAAGGACTCTTTTCCAGACTGACTGAGTTCTTTTCTAACAAAAAGCCAAATGCGGTCAAATTCCTCCGTGCAATCATCCAAGATACTGAGTTGATCATCATCTGAGAAATCGTCCATATTTGGGACACAATGGATTGAATTTCCTGTATAGTACCAAAGAAAATTATTATAATTGTCTTGGTTAATGTATAAAATTAAATCTCCAGGTTCTTCATTCTCACTTATGTACGCCGCAAGACTTTTCCATTGCTCCTTTACAGGCAGTGAATAATAATGAGACAGGCCAGGGATAATTAGTATAACGTAAGTGATTAGCACTACGGAGATTGGTATAATCTTCTTTATCTTGGTTAAAATCAATGCAATAGCAATGCATAAAGCCGGGGATACAAATATCAAATACCTATGGTGATACATTGGTTTTATCATTTCTGACAAAATTAAGACCATTAATATTGGGAATAATATCCAAACCCCGAGTAGGACAATTTCACTATTAATTTTTTTTGTAAGCTTTAGGGATTGGACTAAGTTAATGGTTGTCTTAACCCAGGTCTGTTTCCCGATATATGAAATATGAACGATAATTCCTGTTAAAAAACAAAGAATAGCGATAATGATTACTTCAATGGGAGGATAATCAAAACCACTTCCAAAATAATAATAAATTGTCCAAATTGGTGTTTTCACATCCGGAGTTTTTAACCAATCGGGACCATCCGAACCCAGCACTCTATTCATAAAATTAGCTATTACTCCGGGTAAAATACACAGCATTACAACTATCTGACTGAGAAACCATTTAGGAATTAAAGGTCTAAATGATTTGTAGTTAATAATTACAAAAAGGTTCTGTGCCCCTATTACAAATATCGCAAAATCCTGAGTATAGTATAGCAATATTGTGGACGCTGCATAAAGCACAGTATAAATGTTCGATTTTGTTTTTATTACGCGGATATAAAAAAAGAACGAAACCAAAGACATAAACAAAAATAGGCTGTAATATCGGAATTCTTGAGAATAGTAGATTTGAAACTGAGACACGGCCATCAAGAAGGAACCAATCAGACCGACTGTTTTACCAAATAGTGATTTACCAATACTGAAAGTCAGCAAGACGGAGGCTGTACCGAAAAAGACCGATAATAGCCTTGTTGCATATTCAGTATCTCCGAAAAGTTTTATCCAGATGTGTGCAAAGAAAAGATGAAGCCGTGGTCTGGTAGTTGAAAATATGGATTCCAAATCACCTTGGGCATATCTGAGCGATATAAACTCATCTGACCAATAACTTTCTCCCGAAAGGTCATAAATTCGTAATACGAAAGCCAAAGCAACGATGGCAATTAATAAGTAGAACTCTCTATAATGGAAACCACAAAAATTTATTAATGGTTTAATGAAACTCAATGAGATATTCATTTAATGCAGATTATTCAATCTTATGAAATTTTTCAACAAGGCGGTAAAAAATCCAAATCTTCAAATCAGAATACCCGGGACAGTAATAACACTGCAACCTTTCAACACATTGTAATTATTATTATTTTTATTGATTGTCATTTGTAAAATCGGTATTTGAGACATTTTTATACCGTCTTTTACTGCCTCAAACTGAATATAAAAAGGGGAGTTATCAAAAAATAACCCCCCTCTAATTAAATCTACTTTCTTTCTATGAGGACATCAACGTTTGTACCATTAGAAGTTACGTCATATACAGGCGATAGCTTGCTTAACGCTTTCAACCTATCAATGTTTCCATCATCATCGGTTTTAACCTTAAACTTAACCCGAATATTTTCGTATCCTCTTCTAACATCATTAGATATTCCCAAGAATCCACGTAAGTCTATATCACCTTCGAGTTCGGATTCTAGTTCATCTATTTGTATACCTCTAATAGCAGCATGGTAAATAAGAGTAGTTGTTAAACAAGTAGCTAATGCATTTAACAAATGCTCTACAGGATTTGCTCCTAAGTCAGTACCTGCAAGAATTGGTGGTTCGTCAGCATCCAGCTTGACTTTAGTAGCGTGCTGATTCTCCTGGTTTACTCCATAAAAATCCTGCACTGTTGTCTGACAATGCCCACCATTAATCCACTTGTTGGTTACTCGGAACTTAAAGTCAGCAAGCTCCTTATTGTCCTCAAACATCTTTACTGCGTCGTTAACGTAATCAACGTTTACTCCATTTACTACTGTTTGTTTTACAGCGATATTTTGTTCTGACATTTTTATTACCTCCTTATTTTGATTTTGTTGTCATGAACTTATTTAGTATTAGTTGCACATGCCGTGCCAAGTTCACCAAATTTTATATTGTGCAATAATAGCAATTGGTTATGACAAATGGGAGATTTGCTTTTCAATATAACTTGAAAAAGCAACGATTTTTCGTGTTTTTATATAACGATATTACGTTGTAATCGTAGTTGTTAATGTAGAATTTGTGATAAGTTAACTTCTACTTCTGTTTTTTAATGTCTAGAGCCTTCATTTTAGAACTTAGTGTTGTAGGTGGAATACCTAATAGCTTTGCAGCACCTTTTTCTCCATAAATACG
>JAEOUK010000156.1 GCA_016839385.1 Promethearchaeota archaeon | reverse complement strand
TTTTTTAATATTTTGTAATATATAGTA
The DNA here is from genome assembly GCA_016839385.1 of Promethearchaeota archaeon. The sequence goes on along the minus strand of JAEOUK010000156.1, from coordinate 2,286 downwards.
AAAATCATTCAGTATAAATTTTCTAATCTTGTCAATCTCTATAATAGGTTTCTCTCCTCCTGGTTCTTGTATTTTTCTAAGTATTTCATCTATATTAGGAATTCCTATTAATTTACTATCAAAAGATTTTGGATCAAAACTCTCTAAATCATCGATTTTTTCCCCTACCCCTATAAATCTTATTGGTTGTCCAGTGGCAGCACATGCGGACAAATCACCTCCACCTTTTGCTGTGCCATCCAACGTAGTGACAATTATACTCCCAATAGTTGTAAATTTCGAAAATTCTTCTGCTTGAGAAAAAGCTTGTTGTCCTAATGTTCCATCTATTACTAACATAACCTCATTTGGTTTTAATAATGATTCTAACGTTTTAATGATTCATTGTTTAGATAAAAGAATCAATGAATTTTGCTATATACTTGGAGCAATAAGTTGTTAAGATCGAGGAAATTAAAAGAGATACTAATAATACAAATTATCTAATTGCATATTTTCTGAATTCATTCTTACATGGTGGACCTGTACATACAAGTGCATCATCTTTTCCTATTGTAAGTATATATGACCAGCAGATTCCCTTGGTGCCAAATGAGAATGCATTTGGATCATGATAACACATAGAATGTTCATGGTCTTTTAAAGCATCAATCATGAGACTCTCTGTGATTTTCCCTTTATGTTGTTCAAACCAATTCTTAAGATATTTTGCTCTAGGATAATAGAGGGTAGCGTCATATTCATCAATTTGATTATATGGTTCCATCTCGGGGGAGTCAAAACGGAGGGTGACAAGCTCAAACCCCTCTTCCACATTGGTTATCTTGGTCTTTTTCCTGTGTGACTCGACTTTGGCAATATTATTGTTTTTATCAATAATCAAATAAACTATTCCCCAAGTTTTAGGAATTTTCCTTAGAAAAGCAACTGCTTCGTCTGTGGTCTTGCAATTATCTAGGATCCATCTTGTAGCGACATTAAACATTACTCCTGGGCCTGAATTTTCGAAACTAGCTGTTACTGTGGATAAAGCTAATCCCGCTTCATTAATCCCGCCATATCGGGAGACAGTTATCCCAGCGAAGGTAAACCCGAAACTCTCAAGCTTATTTTTGGGTTTAGTATAGCAAAGTGTGAGAAATTTGCTGTCTTCCTCGATCCATTCATGATTACTTGCAAGAACGGGAAGCCTATTCTGAGTATGTTCCGCTGAAATCGCCATGACCAAACAAGAAGGCTGAAGGCGATAAGGTGTGAAATCGTACGCAACAAGTGTATTATAACCCAGCCCACTTCCATCTGCGATTCCCTTCATCTCCTCAAGCAATTCCGGAGCATATTTTTGAACTTCTTCTTCAAACTTCATAGCTAATTTCAGCTTTTCAGAAGAAAACATTGGAGGATATGGTTCATTCGTATATTTTTCGATCTCTATCCTAACTTGCTTTAGCTTTTCTCCGATTTGTAAGCCTATTTCATAATAACTACCGCTGACTTTCTGCTCAAACATTGTTTACCATCTTTTCGTATTTCTGCCAAATGTACCTAAATTTTCAGGTAGAAAATTCGTAAAAATTGATTATATGGCAAACTAAATAATAATTATACCTTTACAATGCTTTATACACTTTCAAAACTTAAAAGAGGATAAGACCTCTAATTTATTGATTTGTAAAGTAAAAAGTCATATCTTAGGAAATTTTTAGAACACATTTATAACACTGGAAACTTCATTCTGTGAAGGTCTCTAAAAATCAAAAAAATTAATAATTAAAAATAATCATAATTTTAAGTTTCAAACCAATTATTTATATAAAATTATAATAGAAAAACTTTCTCGGCTTCTTTCTCATCAAATTCTAACTCGCGCAATCGCATTCGAATCTCACGAGGTGTAAAGGAAACTTTTAACACTTCTACTACATTATCATGAAAATCTATATATCTTTTAGATTTCATAATTCTAAAACTATAAACTCGTTATTAGCAATTGGTTTTACCTCTCTTACATTATTTTCAATGTAATTCTTGAAAATTTCCTTATGGTGAGCCTCAGAGTAGTGTGCAATAACTTCAAAATCCACAATTCCTAATCCCGTGAAATGCTTAAGTTTTTCTTGAGTTTTATATTTCATACCACCAGGATAATTCTTGTTAAATATTTTAGTAATTTCTAATGTTGGAGTAAGTACATAAGCTCCTGCACTATAACCTGCGATGATAAATTCTTTCTTTTTTGTAAACTGTATAATTGCCCGATCCAATCCAGATTTACGTAGATTGATT
>JAEOUK010000155.1 GCA_016839385.1 Promethearchaeota archaeon | reverse complement strand
CTTCGAACTTCATATCGATTTCATCAGCGACATCAATTCCTCTTCCATCAAATGCACTCGCAATAAATAGAGAATTATGATCTTCATCTGTAAAAACACAACTTGGTCGAATTCCACATGCACTAATATACCGAATGTCTTTGGGATTAATATTTGCGTTTTTAATAGCTTTCTTTGTCAGAATCAAAAGTTCATCCCAAAAAGTGTCTGAATTATATGAACGCCCAAATCCGTCTTCTGTGACTAAAACTCTTGGAAATATTTTTTCCAAAGCAATAACTTTGTTCGATTCATCTGCGATTGCACATTTTAATGCTCTGCTACCCGCATCGTAAACCATCCGATAATCCATAAATCATATCTATTGATGTTAAACTTTAAAAATCTGTATGATAAAAATAAAAAGAAAAAGGAATTGATAGTTTTAGAATTAGAATAGTTCTGTATCAATAGCCACGACACAATTAACTAACTCTTGAGCCGCTTTTACGGCTCGCATTACCTTTCCCATATTTCCTTTTAACTTGAATTTCCCTTGCATAAGACCTTGGATCGGATCAATTTTCTTTTGTAGGAGTTTTTCCCAGTTTGTCCATGGGCCTGAATATACAAATTCCGACTCTACTTCTTCTCCTTCTTTTAGGATACGAGCTCCCTTAGGTCCGATAAATCCGTGTAAAAGGTCAATATACATTCGAATTTCATGATCTAGATTACCAGCAGGTTCCACAACAAATACAAAATCGCCTTCCCAGGTTTTTGCCGCATCATTATATGCTTTACTACCATTTACCGATTCTTTATACATTTCGATCCATTCTTCTGTGCCAAACATAACCAAAATTAAATCACCGATCTCCATCTTGTTTAGAAAATATAAAAATCTTCATAAATGCGAAAAATAGAAAAATAGGTTAAAAATCAATATCCTTATTTTCGAAGGCATATAGATAAAATTTCTTAAATTCTTCAGAACCTGCACCTCTTGGACTCATTGCCGCACTTGGAGATTCTAAACACCATTCTCCCATCATTTCAAGTTTTTCATCAAGCTGTTCTTTAGTGATCATCTCACTAAGTGTTGGGTGGTTTACTATCTTCTGTAATCGTTTGATCTCTGCAACGTATTTATGCGCTGCATCTATATTATCATCATCCCAGTTAGCTATACCGACTCTTTTTGAAAATGTTCCTAAGATTTTCACGGTTTCGTCGGCTTCATCTCCTCTCAAGCAATACTGGAGCACATAAGGTAAAAATACTCCTACCGTAAATCCATGCGGTACATGAAAAGTTGCTCCTAGAACATGTCCCAATGCATGTCCTAAATGCACTTGTGCATTTCCGAAAGCTAATCCTGCCATATTAGCTGCAGCATGCATTTTTTCTCTAGCTTCAATATTTGATCCATCTTCATATACAATTGGTAGATATTTTTGAATCAATTCAAAAGCTTTAAGAGCCATTGCATCACTATAATCGTTCTTCCACACAGAAATGATGCATTCAGACAAGTGTGCTAATGCATCGAATCCAGTAGATGCAGTGAGCTTTGGAGGCATCGATTTCACGAAAATGGGATCCAAAATAGCTACAGAAGGGATCATTTCTTTATGTACTTGCTCCAATTTTATATCCCCCTTTTCTGTTTTTCGAGTAATAATTGAAGCCCAAGTAGTTTCTGCTCCAGTTCCACTCGTTGTTGGAATAGCGATTAGCTTTGCTTTCTTTCCAAGTTTCAGATCGATAAAAGGATAAAGATCATCAATCCCTAAATCTGGACGTTCATAGAATACCCATACTGCTTTTGCGACATCCATTGAGGATCCTCCTCCTAATCCGATTATAAGATCAGGTTTATATTCTTGACACTCTTTAGTTGCTTTTAGAATTGTTTCTTCCCGCGGATCTGGTTCCACTTCACTAAATACTTTATAATCCATTTCCAACGGTGTAATCTTGTTTGTTAAAATTTCTAACATGCCCAGTTTGACAATACCTTCATCTGTAACAATGAATACTCGTTTTTCTTCCTTAAATTCTTCTAAATAATCCAGTGCATCTTCGCCG
>JAEOUK010000154.1 GCA_016839385.1 Promethearchaeota archaeon | reverse complement strand
GAAATATTAATCTGAAGATCTACAAGGGTGAAATTGTTGTAGTTATGGGACCTAGTGGATCAGGAAAGACCACGTTATTAAACCTAATTTCTGGAATGGTTGACCCTACCGCTGGTAAAGTGTTAGTAGAGGGGCGAGATGTTACAAAATTGAAAGATGAGGAAATACAAAAACACCTTCAGACAAAAATCGGTATTGTGTTTCAATTTTTCAATTTAGTTCCTAGCTTGACTGCAAAAGGGAATGTGGAGCTCCCATTAATAATTGCGAATGCACCAGCAAATTATAGAAGAGACCGTGTCAAATATTTGTTGGAAGCAGTTGATATCGAAAATCGAGCAAATCATAGACCATTTACACTCTCAGGTGGAGAAAAACAGAGAATTGCTATCGCTGCTGCTATTGCCAATGATCCATTAATCCTATTAGCAGACGAACCCAGTGGGAATATTGATTCAGTTGCAGAGAAAAAAGTGATGGAAATTTTTCGAAAATACATCGATCAGAATCCCGAAAAATCCTTGGTAATTGTAACTCACAATGCAAATTTAAGATCGATCGCTGACAGAACTTTGATTCTGAAAGACGGTCAAATAATTCGGGAATTAGGAAAAAAGAAAGAAAAGAATTCCATTGATCTAAGTGAAGAAGAAGAAGCAATGAATCACGTTTATGATGAAGCAGAAAAAGTATTCAATCCCGCTTTTCGAATTAAGGAATTTGATGAATTGAAATTCTGTCCTAATTGCAATTCTGAAAACATATTAAAGAAGTGGGATCAAGAAAATGGCAATTTCCATATGCTCAACAATCAGATTATAACTCGAGGAGTCATTTTCTGCAAGGATTGCGGAGAAATAAGCTTTGAGAACTGCGCTGTGTATGATATTCAAAGAGATTTAATTTAACTTTTTTGTAAAAATCCTCCATTCCTGAGTTCACCACTCAAGAATGGATTAACTTTATAAATTTCCCTCCTAACTTTTGGATATGGTTGAACTACATACAAATGATCGTGTAGAAAACACATCCAATACCAGACGAAAACTATCTCTAACGATTAAAATCACAGGAGCTGCAATTTTTAGTGCAATATCATTAGTTGTTTCTTTACTTACAACTGAAATATTACCAAGATTTGCCTGGGGATTAGCATGGTTTGACCCTGTTTCTGTAATTTGGATACTTTCGTATTTTGCATTCGGTTATGAAGCTGGATTGATAACGTGTGGAGTTGGGATGCTTTTACTATTTCCGTTTGACCCTTTTGCTCCATTTGGACCTATTTTCAAGTTTGTTGCAACGGTACCTCTAGTTATCATTCCCTATGTAATCGAACGAATTCGAAAACACCCAATCAACAGTGAAAACACGTTAAAACCTAAAAATTTAGTTTTAAATTGGGTTTTTAGCGTTATTGTTCGATTGATCTTAATGATTCCGTTCAATGTGATTACTATTTTGACAGTATATTCAGATTATCAATTATGGAACTCATCTACCCTATCGTTTATTGGGCTGGATTCGATTGGAGGATGGACAGCTATAATATTGACAGTTATATTTGCGAATATCATCCAATCCATCTCAGATTACCTAATTCCTTCTGCGATTATAAAACCTTTACAGATCGGGATTCCAAATCTCATCTCATGGTAAAAAAAAGATCATTAATTGGAATCGATGATATCTTTAACATAATACAATCCAATTAATGTAGAACGTTCAGGAGCGATTCTAGAGGGAATACTAGTAATTACATGCTCAGATCTTTCTATATATCCACTATTATGCAAATTCTGTAATCCTTTACTTATGATTTGTTCAGGACTGTATAATTTATCCTCGTAATTAGACATGTTCAAATCTTCCATATATACTGGATTTACCCCCCATACAAGATTTAACTGGTTAGCAATTATTTTGTTATCTGTAACAGCAATTATAGGTAATGCAGGGCGATATTTTGAAATCATCTGTGCAGATTTTCCACCACTAGTAAAACATACTATTTTTCCGCGATAATTTAACTGAGTAAATTCTTCTGAAAGTGTATATATTCCATGACCGGAAGTCTCATAAATTTCTTGTTTAGGAGAGTCTAATTCATTTGGATTTAATTGAGGTATATATTCTTCTGCAAGATTCACGATTTCTCTCATAACTTTTACAGTCTGAATTGGATATTTACCTATTGATGTTTCTCCGGAAAGCATTACAGCATCAGCTCGTTCAACAATTGCATTGAATACATCAGAAACTTCCGCACGCGTGGGACGAGGCTGAGAGGTCATACTTTCCAACATTTGGGTTGCTACAATAACTGGTTTTGAATAAATGTTACTTTCAATAATAAGTTCTTTTTGTTTCACTGGTAGTTCCTTATAGGGAATTTCAACTCCTAAATCACCTCGAGCTACCATGATACCATCCGATACTTCTAAAATTTCTTGAAAATTTTCCAAAGCGATTGCTCGTTCGATTTTACTGATAATTTTTACCTCTTCTGCGCCTTCATTAGCTAATATTCTCCTTACTTCCTCTACTTCCGAAGCTTGAGAAACAAATGATACAGCAACGAATTCTGGATGTAATTTAGCGATAAACCTAAGATCTGAAATATCTTTTTCAGTGGGATTGGGTGTACTCAATTTTCCTGTGGGAATATTTACTCCTTTTCGATCTGAGATTAAGCCTCCTATTAAAACCTTGCAACGTGCACAGTTTTCGCTTGAATTTACTTTTTCAACTTCCAACTTTATTAAACCATCATTTATGTAGACAAAATCTCCAGATTTAATATCATTCATAAAACCCTTGTAGGAAATAGAGACTTTATCTTTAGATCCTATAATATCCTCAGTAGTAATTGTAAGAAAATCACCAGGAGCAACAATAAATGGTTTGGATAAATTTCCAATTCGTATTTTTGGACCTTGTATATCACATAATATTGCTATGGAATCAGAAACAGACCGTATTGTGTCAATTACTTTTTTATGATATTCATGCGTACTGTGGCTAAAGTTTAACCTTGCAACATTCATCCCAGCTTCAAATAATTCTGTTATTTTTTCTTTGGTATCTGAAATTGGTCCGAGTGTGCAAATTATTTTTGATTGAATTAATTTTCCCATCTTTTCTCGTGTACAATAAAACAAGGTTGATATTTTAATCTACGCGGTCCTCAAACGCTTTGGATACTAAAGAGTCAACTCTGGTTCTAAATTTCTCGAAGAAAATTTGGAGTTCTCTCTCATAATCTGGGATAGATTTTTCATCTTTAACATGAATCAGGAGAAGTAAATAATTGATGTTAAATTGAGGATAAATTGGATACTGGATATAAAAAAATTGTTTTGCTCTGTCTCTTCGAAGGACTTCTCGAATAAGACGTGACACTAGGATTGAAGAACCCTTGCTTAACTGAATTGCCAAGAATTGAGTTATCCGTTTATTTTTTTGGATATGCGGAAGATTACCTTTTACAAAAAAGTGGTAATAAATAAGTTTCTTGGAGGTATAAGTAAAAATTTCTTGAACTGTCAAAATTTGATTTTGATAGATTAGAGAACTTTTTCGACCTCTAATTCTTTTTAGAGATTTCTTAGTCAAACTCTCGTGATACTTTCTCCACATAATGAAGGAAAGAAGAAAGAATAGAAAAAAAGTATTTGCTCTAATCGTAGCGACTGCCAATAATTGCTGCAATACCACCCCAGAACAAACCAATAAAAATACCAATTACCCCTGTAAATGTTGCTTCCAAGTAGGGATTGTTGAGAATAAGGGAGACTAAGGGAACAGTTGCATCAAACAATAGATTATTTACCCAAACTAATACAATTGGCATAATTGACACCAATACTCCGGTAATTAACATACCAAAAAAACCATTTTTTGCAGATTTACCAACGATTCCCGCAACAATTGCAGCAGCTAATCCAGGGATAATTGGAACTAAAATGGCTCCGATTGATCCTAGGTAATCTCCATTTGGAAAACCTAATGGAGAAACTGCGTACGACATCCCACCATAAATTTCAACGGAAACAAAGCTAAATCCTTCAATTCCGGTGAAAGCATGGGTGATAATAGTTAGAATATCTAGCGTAAAATATACTGATAGTGTTCCTGAAATAGCGAGAATAGCAATATTTGCTAGAAATGTTAGAACAACATAAGTGACAAAACCAAATACTAAAGACTTCCAAAGTTTCATTATAATCAACTCATTTGATCACGAAATTAGCGAATTTCTAACACAATAAATACAAAAATACCTAATAAAGTTGTCTTAGATTCTTAACTAAAAGTGATGGACTAATTAATCTGGATGAGAAATTATAATAAAAAAAAGAGTTTTTTTTTTTGGTCTACAAAATCAACAATTTAGACGTGGAAAACGTAAAAATTATTCTATCTTGTAGCCATTTGAATGTCAGGGGCGGTAAGTCGCTTTCGCTTGTCGCCTTTCACAATCTTAATTGCCGCCTTGGTAACGTCAGTTGCAGTTTTTTCTAATTTATTAATTAATAAGTCTACTGCTGCCTCGGCTACTAACTTTGCACCCTCATCCTTCATCAAACGTCGGATCGGGGCTTTGGCGATGTATTTCTTTGTCCCAGTTTTCTTCTTTGCAGCTTTCTTTTTAGCCATTATTCTTTCCTCCGAACGAAAAGAGAATTTAAAAAAGATTAAATTCTAAGGATATAAAACTCATCAGTCTTATATAAATATTTGCATGGAATTTACTTTATCTGACCTTTTGGATGAACAAGATGAATCGGATATAACATATAATTGTGCTATTCATTTGAAATTTCTTCCGACAAAATATCACCAACATCCCACAAAAAAAACGTTACCTCGAGTCTGATGAAGATCCTTAAGTAGAAAAGCTAGTAATTATGTGGGAAAGCTTGTAAAAAATTCTTGATGTATGATATTAGATCTTGAAATGAAAATGGATCGGTTGTGTATAGACACGAAAGAATTGAACTTAAATATCGAGGAAGGGAACGAGATTTTTATAAATGATGTTCTTGAATTTATAAGGTAACGAGGTTTTATCTAACCAATTGGTCATTGAGGATGAAGAATGGACAAAAAATTGCAACAGCAACAAGATGAGATCGATGAAAAAGATATAATTAAGGATTTAGTCTCATTAGGATTCCCATTAAACGATGCTCGAGTGTATTTCTCCCTACTTAAATATGGTCCTTTAAAACCTGTTAAGATTTCAGAAATTTGTGGTGTGGATCGATCGAGAGTTTATGATTCTCTTCGTCGTTTAACAAAAAAAGCATATGTTCAAGAAGAACCTGTAAAACGAGGTCCAATGTATAAAGCCCATCCTCATCGTGAAATTTTAAGTGCTATACGCAAGGAATATCGGCAAAAGAATGAAATTTCCACATCCTTGGAGAAAAACTTAGACCGATTTCATTCTATTGCAGATCAGCCATATTTGCAGTCCGTCAAAGGTAAACTACAAATTTTTAAAGAAATTCTTCATTTGATTGCGGATGCTAACGAATTTATAAAAATTATTCTCACACCAGATTTTTCGATGTCAAATGAATTCTTAAAAGAAATTACCAATAAATTTTTAGAAAAAAAGCGTGAAAATTCCAAAATACACATTGAGGTTGCACTAAACCATCCTCCTGAGGATTTTCAACATTATCTAAAGACAATGGACAGTAATGATATTAGTGTATATCTTTGGTATATTGGAAACGTGCTTCCTTACGGTTTATATATATCAGAAAAGTCCTATATTTTTACCATACTTTCCTCCATAGATGTAGAACCTAGTTATAATATTGGAATAATGCTGCAAAATGCGAAAGGAAAGATGGTTGAGGGTTTTAAACATCTTTTCGCATTTAACGCAAGCTATTTTGTTCAAGGATCAATTAAAGAAAAGAATCCCGTATTATCACGGACTGAAGAAAAACTTGGGATCAGCCCTGAAAAAGAGGAAGAATAATATGGTTTTACGGGTCAAAATTACGATCTTAGGAGATCCTAATGTAGGAAAAACTAGTTTGATTTCAAAATATTGCAAGAATGAATTTCCTACAAAATACAGAGCTACTTTAGGAGCAGATTTCACCAATAAATCTATTAAATATAAAGGTAACAATTTTGACTTGGTCCTTTGGGATATTGCAGGCACAACTACATTTGAGATTGAACAAATGTCTGATTTCTATTTACAAGGTTCAAATGGATACCTTTTAGTTTTTGATTTAACATCATCAAAAACACTTAAAAATCTCTCATTTTGGTACGATAAAGCTGTACGAGTTTGTAATGATATTCCTTTCAAAGTAGTAGGAAATAAGAACGATCTTGTCGATTTTTTTGAGATTTTCGAGAAGGATATAGAAGCGTATATTCAAAAAAATAAATTGACAGGATTCGTACGAACTAGTGCGAATTCAGGAGAAAATGTAGAAAAGGTTATCTTGTCCTTATTAGAAGAAATTTTGATAAAGGAGAGAAAAAAATGAAACAAGCATTCACTCTGATTGTTTATATGCCCATGGAAGTAAATATAAGTCAAAAAGAATCAATTGTAATGCTTAAAAATGTGATTTATGAGATTTTAGGAGCGGATATTATCGAACCCTACGACCATATAGTTCATATTCTCTGTGATGAGAGAAATGAAAAACTCTTGACATCAGAATTAGAGTCTTTTTCTAATAGTGTATCGTTCCATTTTATATGTGATACATATGAAGACATGGATGCTATTAACCATCATCTAAATACCCATCTACAACGTGCTGCAGTAAGTACCGATGTAAATTATTTATTATTAATTTCTGGTTCTCTTCCTATATTTTCAAATCAAATTTTTTCTGATTCAATCTTATGGGATAAAGATATAAATATTGGAATCTCCCAACGTAAAAATTCTTCACTTATTATTTTCAAACGTCAATTTACTCCATTTTTCTTCCGTTTATCAGATACACATGTGAAAACTGGCGAGCGTAGCGTTATTTTGTTTCAACAATATAAGCGAGATGTAAATATAATAGAAATCCCCAGTGTTTTTGAATTGGATAAATTAAATGAATCAGATTTTGAATTTATTAAAAATCAGCTTAAACAAGGACGAAATATTCATCAAATAGAATTGTTCCGATTAGTAGAGAGTGGGTGAAATATTTATATTCATAAATACCACTCTAATCATAATTGGGAGAGTAAACAATGTCTGAGAAAGAGCCAAAAATTCTAAAAATAGTAGAAGAATCAGGTGAATTAAGCGACGAATTAGATTATATGGTAAACAACAGTTTGATGCAAGCGAGAGGTATGGGATATACTGCATGTAATCCATCATTAGTTGAAATTGACCTAGCTGGAAATCCCACACAAGTTATTAAAATGGGGATTGACCACACTTATGTTGATTCCGAAACCGGTAATGTGATGGGATATGGGGTTGTAGGTTACCTCTATTTTAATGCAGATCCTTTTAAAATTCTATATATTACACCTCAAGAACAGCTTGAGAATAAAGTCAAATATATCCTAGAATCCGGTATGGAAGCAGGAGTGAGACCAAAAGGTAAATATTAAGCCAAGAATTCGAAAACTCATGAATATAAGTGAAATTGAAAAAAAAGTCTTAGAATTTTGTGAAGCGGAGGAAATCTTTAAGGAAAAGATGCAACCTCATCCAAAAATTCATTTTGCATTTAAGATTTCTTATCCTCCAAAGCATCCTAATCCAAAGAACCTCATAGTTGTATTACCAAAGGATAAAAAGTTTGTTTCTATCGAGTTAGCGACAAAAATCAGTTCTGAGCACTTAGATGCTTTTAAAAAAATGCAAGAACAAGGAGGTGTAGATTTTTTACCTTTATTCTTTCAAATCCTGAGAAATATGTTGCTTAATCGTAATTTATTCTATATTTTTAACATAAAAAATTATTCTTATGTGATTTCAGATCAAATTTATTTTGATGGATTATCTATGGATAATTTTTATCGTAGCATGCGCAGGGTATACTATGCAGCAATATCAGCACAGCTCACAATTAATGAGGTGGTGTCAGGAAAATTCAAGGGGGTACGCATTCCTTCTAATTTGGATGATTCTGAAGTGGATCACAGTTCTTCTGAAGATCTTTTTTACT
>JAEOUK010000153.1 GCA_016839385.1 Promethearchaeota archaeon | reverse complement strand
CACCCATTATTGATTGAATAATTCGTATCATAAGTAGAGATTTTCCAAAAATCGTGAATATCCCACAAATTAACACTGGGTATCCTGGAGGAAATTTGGCATATGGAACTTGTGCCTCAATACCGAATGTCCCATTATCGCAAATATTTTCTACTACTGTTAAGTATTCTAGAGCATCATTTTGAATTCGGAATTCTAAGGGAATAATGGATATGACCAACAAACGAAGGAATAATCCCCAAACCAATATCCCAATCAGTATTAAATTTTCATGTGAAATTGATTTAATTACTTTCATTAAGATTTCATTATTCCAATAGAACAATTAAGTAAACTGATGATTAACTATCTTTTGATAAATTACTACTTAATCGGTATGTGTAAATTGTACCCAAAATAATAATTACGAAGGTTTCTATCAAACGATCAAAAGTTAATGCAGCGATACTAACATTAAATTTGAAACCCATTAATGAAGCGATTCCAGCAACTATACCTTCTCTTACTCCGAGACCTCCAGGTGCAAAACTAACAATTCTTGTGAGAATTGTTGAAGATGAAAAAAGAATACATTGGATAAATGAAATCTTCTGTGAAAAACTATTGAAGGTTACATAATACTTCGCACTAAATATAATTATAGCTAAAATTTGGAAGACTATTAATTTACTGAGAAGTTTCGGTGTTGATATTAGAATTTTCCACCCTTTTGAAAAATTTATGACTATATTCCTATATTTTGTATGTTCGAATATTTTTTCAACCGGAAGCCAAAGTAAAAATAGTATCATAACCATAAATAAATAACCAATAATTAACCAATTTGTGATATTAGTTCCCCCGCTAACCCACCAAGATGTTAATATGATTACTCCAATTATTCCATTTACAGAAATAAAAAAGATATATAGAGCCATTATTGAACTAACAAATTTCGAGTATGGAAACTGAAATTTTTTTTTCAGATATACCCCTTTTGCAATAATTCCGCCTGATATTGGAAGTAAGTTCGCGAATGTGTTAACTGATGCAAGACCAATGCTTTCATTCCACCTTAAATTTACTTCTAAACTTCGAAAAAAATAAAAATTTATCATTCCATTAATTACAGGTAAAAAAATATTTAAAGCAAATAATTTCAGTATTGTCAAAAATGATAAATCAAATAAATCAAGGTAATTTTCACGATTCAAATAAAGATAAATAAAGGCTACAATAATTACAATGAAGGTAAAAATCAGTGGAGCTTTAGCATTTTTTTCTTTATTATTCTTTTTATTTGAATGATCTGTATCAAGATTTATCAATAGAATATCCCTTTTTTCCATTTTGTTTCAGAGATTTCAGATTATCAGATTTAGATAACATAATAATCACAGGGAGTAGCTTTGAAATCATTTCATAAAAAAAATAAAATGGGTGAAATCATAAATCTACATTAATTTCTCTCAATGCCCTAAAAAGGATTGTAAAAATATATAATGTTATATTGTAATTCAGTTAAACATCATTTCTTAACCAAATATCATTATATGAATAATCTCAATTACTCCCAGCTTGCAACCAATTCTCACAAATTCGAATAAAACTCAATTAGATATGATTCCCTTATAAACAATTAAAGCGATTTAACAATTCATAATTTTCATGGTTTCATAGAGATTTTTCTCATTATTTATTTTTCTAATTGTTTATTTTGCCCAAATACCTTTGAAAAATCATCAACACACTCGGCCAAATTTCTAACACTAATAATGAAAAAATAAATCAGATTTCCTTTGATAAATTTATCCATAAAACATGAAATCTATGACAACTTCATTAACTTGTCAACTTAGGTGGTTAATATACTTTCTTGTATACTTATATTGAAATTTGTTATATAAATTTGGTTTTTGGAAAATAGATGAATCTACGATTGTTTCACTAAAAATTTTTGTAAATGATTATGTCCTAATTCGTCCTTGTTAGTGAATAATAAATGTCGGTTTCCCGATCATTGCCAGATAAATTTATAACCATTCTTTTCCATCTCATCTCCACAAATTTTTTCAAAGGTTTTTTTCATTTCATAATTCCAATCCCGCCAATGTGGAATTTGATAGGAAATGGTAATATTTTTGGGCAATTTTACTGATTCTTCCCACATCTTTTGGGAGATTCTTATATTCAGATCTCCTGAAATTTTTTCCTCATAATATGTGTAGTCAGATATTAACTTCTCAAAACGAATTGATTTTGAAATTTCATTTCTTAGGTATTGGTTCTCATTTGACCAGTACCAACACATCTTCTCAAATCTGCTCAAAGTATTCCACATCTCAAAGTACGGGGAGTCTTCTCTAGGGTGAATGTTGCTGGTTATTGGATCCTTAGATGTAAATGTCCTCCTGGACATCATTGACCTTATAACATCCCTTCCATCTCTGATAAGATGAATAAATTTTGCTCGAGGAAAAAACATTCTTAAAGCTTTAACATGTCGTCGCAATATCGAATTGATCTCACCATAAATATTTTCATTTTTCTCCATATTTCGATAAAAAATTTCTTTTTTACGATATGACTTTATATAATTGACAGCCTCATTTTCATCATAATACGCAAGGAGATATGCAAAAAAATCTAACCGAACTGGCTCATGACACACACAAACATCAGGTGATTGATTCAATAGGCTTGATAAAAACAAACTCCCGGAACGCCCCATCCCCAATATAAAAAATATACTTCTTTTATCAAACCACGGATCTATCAAATGGTTTAGATTCTTAATTTCATTGTTAAGTTTTTTAGTTGAATATTTTATTATTTTTTTCCCCAAGTGACAACTAAACATGTTGTAAAATTTTTCTATTGAGATCATATAAATTTGTTAAAAAAATTCTTATCAATTCCCTTAATTTGCTATTCCAACTTACTGAAAACAAAACATCCAACACAGTTTATCCCAGTTAAACCTCGATCTGATCTTGCATTCGAGATATTCTTAGTTGATTCAATATTGCAAGGATTCCAATATTTATAAGCCCGTCGGTAGAAAAATGCCTGATTAGTTAATTTTAGTTCATTAAACAATTTTAAAATTTCATCATTTGTGAATGAACGTAAAAATTCATCCTTGTAAGATTTACCAATTGGGACAGTAAATATTATTTTCCCATCTAGCTTCAATAATTTTTGTAGTTTTGATATAACTCGATATAAATCTGATTGATTATGATCTTCTCCATAAGCACCCAATCCTATATGTTCTAAGGTCGAAATAGCAGTGATGAAATCAAATTTTCTTTCTTCTTCGAATTGTAATATATTCTTTTGATGGAAATTTAAACGTGGATGACTGAATGGATAATGCCGGAGGTCAATTCCTACTACCTCGTATCCTAAGGACGCTAATTGAATAGCGAGATCACTTCTTGAACAACCAAACTCCAACACGCATTTTCCATGACCGTCTATAGGCATATTTTTATGAACAAATGCAATTTCTACAATTCTTTCATTTGTGTACCAGTCATGGATATCAAATCTTATTGGAGTATTAAAAAAATATGAGTATTGTCTCCAAAATTGAAATATTCCCATTAACTTTCGTAACTTAGAGGTCATAAAATATCTCTGTAATGGTCTAATAACTTTATTCTTTTTTTCTTAAAATTAATTTTAGTATGTTTAGTATAGCTAATCATTCGAAAAAATAGAATAACTCTTTTTAGAAATTATTATATTATTTTTCTTGAATGTTAATTATTCAGTTGACGCCCTAATGAAAAACCATCAAAGGAATCAGCTATCAGATTGGTCAAGAAATATTGAAAACTTAACTTCACGAAGATATTCAGCAGCAAGGTAAGGCCAACTAAATTGCTTCCTAACTCGATCACGCCCAGAACTTCCGAGTTTTTTTCGGAGAGTTTGATTTTCAATTAGTGTAATTATTGAAGTCGTTACACCCTGCCAATCACCTGGTTCATTCAATATTCCACTGACACCTTCTTCAACGGCATCGGTGATTCCACCTAATCTAGTTGATACTACAGGTATTCCTGCGGCAGCTGCTTCGAGCAAGACAATGCCGAATCCCTCCATATCACCTTCAACAAAAATCGCGGGCAGAACATAGATATCACTAGAATTATAAATTTTTACAAGTTCATCACGTTCTAATTTTCCTAGTAGAGCTACGTGATTTTCTAAACCAAGGTTATTAATTTCGGTTTTTATACATGAATAAATATCATCTTTATGTGTCAAGGAATCTATAGGATTCCCACCCACGATCAGAAAAATAACATTTTTGCATCTTTGGATTATATCCGGTAATGAATTTCTTACAAATTCCAATATTCCCTTGCGCTTCGCCAATCTGCCAACACTCAACAATACTAACTTGTCAGAAAGATTATATTTATTTTTAATCTCCTCAATATCTGGAGGCTTATTAAATTCATCAACATCTACTCCAGGATGTATGATAATTATTTTTTTAGCATCAATTCTCTTCCTAGTTGCTTCTATCTTCGTTGCTTGACTTATCGCAACAACAACATCGAATTTTGGTAAAAAAATCTTGATCATTCCTTGGTAAAGTGAATTTTGATAAATTAAATCCAGTCCATAAACATTTACAACAATTGGTTTCTTACCAATCATCCCTAGGAAAAAAACAATTGGTGACACCAATGAACTCCCCGAAATGATGATGTCATATTCATTTTTCTTCAGGAGAGAAATTCCCTGAAGAAGTGCTTGGAAAAAAAATATAAATAATTGATTCGATTTGGTCCTGTAGGTTTGTGGTTCAGTTATTTTGTAACATTTATCATCACTTGGAGCAATCACATCTACATGATTATAGTTCCTCCAATTGCTTACGAATTCTTTTAACATCAACTCAATTCCACCCACTTTTGGGTAATAATTCCAGGTGATAATTAGAATTTTCATTTCTTAAATATTTATTTTATTACCTATTATAGTATTCTAACTTCTACCTATATAATCATTTCCCTAAATCAAACCGCATTTGTGCTATTTGTTCAGAAACTAATCCAATCAAAAAAATTAATACTGAAACGATCATCAACATTGCCGAAGTAGGACCATATCTCATCCCCAAGAAAAGAACTTTAAACAAACCATACCCAATCCCTAGCATGAACATGGATATACTAATTGGTAGAAAAACTTTTAAGGGTGAGAAAAATGTTGACACTTTAATTATAATTAGAAAAAATTGAATTCCATCTTTCAGTAGGTTAATTTTACTTCTCCCAACTCTTTTTTTGGTTTTGATGGGAATAAATGATAAGCTATAACCAGAACGGGTAATTGCAAGTGTAAGCGTTGTGGGATACGAGAATGTATTGGGTAAAAGGTTTACGAAGTCCTTGGCGATTTTGGTTTTAATGCCTCTAAATCCACTGGTAAGATCTTCGATTTTTCTACCACAGATATAAGTGGCTAGTTTGTTGTAAATTAAATTAGCCACATCACGGTGAAACGCTGTCTCTGAATCCCGGGTTCTAGCGCCTACTAACATATCAAAAATTTTTAGTTTCTCCAACAGCTGTGGAATATATTCGGGCGAATGTTGTCCATCCCCATCCATCATCACTAACCACTCATTCACTGCATTCCGTATTCCTGTTTTTATTGCAGCTCCGTTCCCAATATTGTATGGATGTTTAATAACTTTCGCGCCTGAATCAAGAGCTATCTTAGCTGTATTATCTGTAGAACCATCATCGACTACGATAATTTCATGTGAATAATGTAAATTCATAAGCACCTTGATGGTTTCTGAAATTAGATGGCCGATGACATTTTCTTCGTTCATCGCTGGAATTATTACTGATATTGTTTCTTTGTCTTCGGACATAAATCTGCCTTTTAATTGCTTATAATCGTTAGGAAAAAATGAGGACTATTAATGTAGAATGCCATTCAAATGTATTATACGCTATAATTGGTACAATCAAAAAATGACTCAATACCTCAAATAAAAATAAAATGCCCACAAAACTCACCCGCTACGCCGAAGGCGTCATGGAAGCTGTCTGGTTGGCAGCGATCATCATGACCCCCCTCTTCTTCAATAAGTACTCCAGCCGCATTTTTGAACCAGACAAAGCGACCTTATTACGTACCCTTGCCCTTGTCATGCTCTTTGCCTGGGGGATAAAGCTGTTGGATCAGTATCTTACCAGCAAGAAAAATTCCTCTGGTGTGGAAGCATTCAAATCATTAATAAAAGAACCCTTGATATTGCCTATCGCGCTTCTTGGGCTTGCCT
>JAEOUK010000152.1 GCA_016839385.1 Promethearchaeota archaeon | reverse complement strand
GGACGTATTAATCTCTGCATCAATACCAGTTATTTCGAGAATTTCCAGAATGAGAGATGACGAGAAAAATTCGGGCCAGGGCATTAGCGTCTTCGAAGGGTGGAATACATTAAATACTGCACCGGAGGTAGGGTCTTTTAATGCTTTTAAATGATGAATTAATGCAGTGGAAGAAATTTCTGCAAGAGCTCCTAATTTGTCCAATAAAGTAATGGCATAATAGCAAGACTCGATAGTTGTGTCTGTTGAATATGCATTTTCCATATATCCCCCGTATTTTGAAAGATCGGACGTATCCATATTTTGTCTGCTTGAGATAAAAGCAATTAAATCCGTTTTTTGTGCTGGAGATAATGGATATTCTGGAACTAACGTTTCTAATGCTTTGTAACAATAATAGGATAGCAATAAACTACTTCCTTCGTAAATTGAAGTTGGAATCCCTAATGATGAGTGACAGAATCCTCCATCTACCTGATGTAAGGCAGAGCGGAACTTAGATGCAATGGTTGTTAGTTCTCCTAATGAGAGAATACTAAACGACTGCAAACTGTCTAGTATCAAAATAGCATACGCGGTAGCTTCAATTTCGGAATATCCGATTTTTTGGGAGGGTGTTGAATAGGGTAATAATCCACACATTTCATCTGAAAATACTCCAGAGGATTCATTGTACCGGTTTAAGAGAAAGCGGATGATTTGATCCTTGTTTAGCAGAGAAGTTTTATTAAGTAATTCAAGAGAACGAATTGCATGATATGTTGAACGTAATGTGGGGGTGTACGAATGACGATTCCAAGTCTGTGTATCAAATGAATTCAAGATGCTTTGAGCATACTGCTCCACCGTTTGATTATTCCACATGATTTGTTGTTGATCACTAACAGTGAGAATCCATTGGTCATTAGCAATATATTGTATTGGCGAATACTTCTCTATTGTATTGCTATTGTTAATGGTAGTGGTATTCTCATTGCTACTATAAATTGGTATTTGCAATGGACATAGGATTATCATTACGAATAGGAATAAGAATAAGATAAAAAATGCGAAATATGCCCTTTTGGAAATCATAGGATAGGTTTTTGGTGTCTGTATATAAAGCCGAAAATGATCTTACAAATCACCCGTTTAAAAACACACTTCGTCTATGATTTTCGATTTCCAACGAAATATTCCAAGAAAACTATAAATCTTCATACTACTAAAATAGATGGAGAAAGGGCATGAATTCTCTAACTGACTTGCAGAAAAAATTATACTTGAAAATACAAGAATATTTTCAAGAAGAATTAGGATTTCAGCCCTTTCGAATGATGCCTACAAATAAGATTATCAATGAAATCACTGAAACACGAAAGAAATATGGTTCTAGTTATCCAACTTGTATTGTGATCGTGGAATCTTTAATCTCTTTTTTTCCCAAAGCAATGCATATCCATCCTTTAGCTAAATATTGGACAATAAATCGGTTAATCCATGGGAAATCCCCTTTATCACCGTATCAAAAAGCACAGTTGGTTGAATACTCAAAAATTGTGATGCCTATTTTGAAGGAACAAACTCATAACCTTTCAGAATTAGCATATCGTATGGCTCTTGCAGTGGATTTATTATTTCCCCAAGGAAATGTCGAGGAATATTTCAAGATTTATTTATGGAAATTTTCGAACTTGGCGGATTTTTTCATTGAAGGAGACGAAACCTTACCTGATGCCATCATGGATGATCTATGGATTACACGAAATTATGATATACCCATACCAGAAGAAGACAATATTTTAGCTATTGAGATTGAAAAATGGATACAAAAGAATAATCAAATATTTGATGTAGATGAGATGTTCGAGTATCTTCACAGTATAAAAGATGAGTTAATTGCAGAATATACGGGACAAAATCTTACGTGGTTATATGATAAAGAGTATTATATACGAGTTCTAAATAAAATCACGAAAAAGGGAGGTAAAATTGATGGATTCCCATGTATAGATCTTTTTTCCATTTTTTTAATAATAATTCAATTACCTTCGTCTTATACTGTAAAAGAACGTGAATTGTTTCAAATTTACTTAGATTTAATCAAATTCCAGATATCACAAAGTGAGTATTCACAAGATTATGGATATTGGTATATTTCAGTGTATTATCATAATTTCCTGCAAGTAAAACAGTTCTTAGAAAAGCTAAAACAATTGAAAATTATTGAAGATTATTCTGCTATCATTTCAGATGTGCATATTAGAAGAATCCAATCCAATCCAGTAAAAGATACTGCGGAATGGAACCTGTCAATAGAAGATATGTTGGTGCTTCAATTTTTATGGAGTTTAACAGGTAGTTCAGTCTTTTCGATGGTGCAAACTTTTCGAATCTATTTGGAACAAAAACTGCAAATGAATGAAAGACGCTTAAAAATCATCAATGATTTCCAAACAATATATAATCTAGATCCGGTTTTTTTGTCTAGAATATTATGCTCTCAAACATCTTTTCCAATATCTGAAATTTTGGATATTATCTCGCTTTCATGTATGGATTCTCTTATCTATTTTCAATTAATGCAAAAATTAGTATTGTTAATTTCGCAAAACAAAGGAATGCATCATTTTGATATTCAATTTACACAAAAAATGCTGGATACGTTTATCGAGCGAATAAAAAATTATGATTCGAGGTATACAAGACTACAAATTGACTATACTGCAATTCATAAGTATCTCCATGAACATCCTGATGAATTTTCTTTTATTCATCGTCAATTGCACTTAATAATTGAGTTTCTATTTTCAATAATCTATCCAACGCAATATTCCTCTAAAACCTTGCAAGATGTGAATGCGGTAATTAAATTATGGATCGAGCTTAATAGGACTCAACTACAGTTAAAATTTCATTCTACAGTGCAAAAACTCATCGAAAATAAAGTAATGTTTGTCAGATATTTCGGTTCCTACATAAACACAGTAACGGATTTTTCCCATATTTTCTTTCTACATCCGTCATATTCATCCGAAGATCTGCATAGATTTCTCGATGTCTTTTCTCTCCATAATTCTATTAGAGAAACAAAAAATTACATAAATATTATATCGGCTTCTATTCCAAATTCTCAAAAAGCGATATGGGAGTCAGGACAGAAAGGTATAATAAATTTCACTATGTATCCAACTCAAAATGAGGATATCCGTAAGAAAATGGATTTTTCTGAATTTTATGATTGGAGTACGAAAGTTATTTCGAATTTTAATTTTGATTTATTGATTGAAGCAATGAAGATATTTTCGAAAAATGACTCTCCTCCTAAGCTAATGTTATCAGATTTTCGAACCTATCTGTCCAAAGATTTACAGGGTGCACATATTGCTGTGAAAAAAAGTGTAACCTCCAATCGACTTGCTAAATTTCCTAATTTTCAAAAATGGAAAGATTTGCAGAATCTCATCATGAATTTTTACGACAATCCTTCGATTATGTTTGATGAAACTCAAGATGTAATAAAAGATATTCGTTTGAAAATTAACTGGCCAGTACTGGGATTACGTCAATATATTTCGTTTATGACTATTTGCAGTAAAGAGTTTCAAGTCAAAGATGCAAACTATACAACTACGAAAAGTCTCTTATTGCCCGGTATTCATTCAATATTCAGCACTTCATCTAACTTATATACGAATAAGTATGTGTTTAAGTACATATTTCCAGATGGAAATCCAAACACCAGTATGTTTAATTACTTACAAACCAGGAATGCGATATCGGATTTTAAATTACTTAAAGTAATGAAACGTCATTGGCATTGGAATGCATT
>JAEOUK010000038.1 GCA_016839385.1 Promethearchaeota archaeon | reverse complement strand
TTGCAATCAGATTAGGCGTTGGGATTACTCCTTGGATTTATTGTATAAAACCCGGACCATGTTACCAACTAGCACCATCATTGCAATAATGACACCAATCGCAATTATTATTTTTACCATTCACATCACTCTCGTTTTTCAAATTCTAAATAATATGAATGAGAAAAGATACTTTAGTGATCCAGTGCCCAGATTTTCGTATAAAAAGTGGTCTATAGAAACCGTCTTAGGTAAAATTCTCAAAGAAAATAGTTCCTGTGTTGAAAAACAAATTAATAATGAATTCCAAGAAAAATAATAGTAGAAAGTATGAAAATAAGCTCAATCGTCGTACTTGTATTTGGATAAATCGACGGTTTTCAAATCCTCTTTGCTCAATTCTCCTAAATCAAAATCCGCATAAATTTGATCCAAATTATAGTTTTCAGCGCACTTATCACAAATCAAGATGTAATCATCGCCATCTACATAGGTGAACTTAGCCCCACAAATGCGACATTGATATACTTCATCCTCCTCGTCCTCCTCTTCGTCTTCCTCCTCTTCGTCCTCCTCCTCATAATTCTCGTCCCATTCTTCATCGTTTGGGGTAAAGTTATTCATACACACATTCTTTCACCAGAATTGTTTTTTTTTATTCTATCAAAAATCATAATTTCTCCAGATCCATTTAACCATTTCTAAAATGAACCACCTAATAAGGTAAATCTAAAAAAAGTGAAATAAAAATCAACAAAATAAAATATTAGAGACTATCACATTATTTCTTCCAAACTATCCATAATATACCAGCAATTATAACTAATGCTCCTCCAACATGCCAGTATGTGAATATTACACCTAGAATTCCAAGAATCAAGAGTAGCCATCCATTATATGCAGGTCCTTTAGATTTCTTCGTGAAAACATCGCATGACCACAATACTATAATACCTATCACAATTGCTACCAAAGCGTAGTACCAAGCAATTAAAGCACCAATTCCTGCATTTGGCATTGCACTAAACTCATTAATGATTGCGAGGATTCCTTCGATTATAATGAAAATTCCTCCAATAATAGCGAGGGTTTTCGTAAACGATCTACTTTTTGCCATAAAACATCATTTAATTATCAATCGGAAGAGTTAAAAAAATACTGCTTTGTCATTCAGAAAAATTCGGTGCAGTAATATTCTCGTCGCGGAAACCATGAATCTAGAACATCTATATCTGTTTTAGGCAGATTTTTAGCCCAACCGAAATATTCGACTTCCTCGATAGTCATTGTTCCGTAAAGTAACGCGCTTAAACCATCAATTGTAATCTTAGTATCTAAACTCTCGTTTGGAAAGAATTTTGACTGCAACTTACCGTCTCTCTCCCATAATTTAAGTATCCCATTGTTCCACTCACATATCGGATCTTGGACTTCGAAACTGATTTCCTCATTATACTGCTCGTAATCCACATCAGGTACAGAAATTTCATCGAATACAGTATCTACATTAATAATTCGTACCATTGAAATTATATGCTGCTTAATTTCTGTTTTTAAATGGTCCATAATCCAAGATTCGAAATTAGTATCATGCGGAAGAATCGGAAAGGCGGCTTTCACGAGTTGTTCAGCGTGAAGATACACAAAATGATATAATGCATGTTTTGCGGCTAGTGTTTTTGGATAAAATCTAATTCTATTAATTCTTCCGACGTTATCGTCTCCAAATATTTTGAATCCATATCCGGATATTCCGTACGTCATCGCACCTTCGAGTTTCTTTTTTGAATTATATACTAACACCAACCAAGATGGATTCCCTTTAGTTAATTCTTCCCATCTGACATCTGGTCGCTTTACTCCTCCATTAAATTTTGAAACAACGTATTCCTGACATTGTCTAAGTTCTTCCGCTCCATCCATAACTTGCAACCTCTTGATACTATATCCCTTTGGCATTTTACTCCATCTTCTAAACCAGATTGGGTTCAGCTCGATGAATTGGGCGGGTTTAGCATTCACATAACCGAACTGCATATAATAACTATCTTTAAATGGCGTCAATGACGAAGTGAGAATCCCCTGGTCTTTCATTTTTACAAATGCATATTTCATCAAATCTCTAGTATATCCTTTTCTTCTTACTTCAGGATATGTAGCAACCATACCAACTCCTGCTGATTTTTTAAAAACTCCTCTTACATTTTGATCGAATGGTATTGAGCGAAGTGATGTAACTATTTCTCCATTCAAAGCTCCAATATAATGCTCTTTATATATCACTTCCCACCATTTCTTAAAGTGTTCTAATGCAGGTGGGGGCTCATCATACGCATACTTTAGCAGTGTTACTATTTCATCCCTTTCCTTTTCATCTAACTTTGCATCTCGAAATTCAATGGACATAGTTTTTTACTAAGTTGGTAAATAATAAAAATAGTAACAATGACAGAATTTGATTTAGAATTTGTGGAAGTTAATCAAGAAGAGCATAAACATGCTCTTTTGGAATTCACTTTAAACTATATGCATTGGATCCAAAAAAATGTGAAAAAAATATATTATGTTGACATGTTCAAAGAAGTAGGCACACCAGTGGTAGAATATGTGAATGAATTTATTGAAAACAAATCTATATCTCCAAATTATAAATTTTACCTGGTACGGCATAAACAAGCCAATAATTACATTGGGACTGGAGGAATTCATAAACATTCTGACACCGTTTGTGAAATAGTTCATATGCATATTCGATCTGAATATCAAGGTGAAGGAATCGGATTGCACTTATTGAAATTCTTGTTAGAGACTGCAAAATCAATGGGATACAAAAAAATACGCTTAGATACTTTGGGATTCATGGAAAGTGCAAATAGAATATACGAATATGTCGGATTTGAGGAAATACCTCCCTATCCTGAAAGTGAAGTTCCCGCAAAACTGCACCGGATAATGAAAT
>JAEOUK010000151.1 GCA_016839385.1 Promethearchaeota archaeon | reverse complement strand
GCCTTCTTTAATATTAACGAGGCGCTCTAAATTATAAATTCGTTCCCCAATTTCTAGGAGTTCAATCACATCGTAATTGATACCCGTAATTGCTTTCATAAACCGAGCATAATAATCAAGTCCTAGAGCCCATCCCGCAAACACACATATTACAAGACTATCTTCTGTTGCTTTTTGATCTTGCTTCAACACTAATAAATCGGGTTTTCCTGCCATTGTAAACCTGTCTATTTTTTTAGGAGCAGCAAATATTTCTAATGA
Organism: Promethearchaeota archaeon; assembly: GCA_016839385.1. Next base: position 8,394 of record JAEOUK010000151.1, on the reverse strand, counting down.
AGCTAAATATCCAGTAAGATGGCATCCTCCTCTATTAGAGGTCGCATAACCTAACGCATGTCCAATAGCACCCCTAGGATCGTATGCAGGTAGTTCTAAACCCTTTACTTGCATTGCAACTCCTTCAGCGTTATACTTTTTAGAAAGGATTTTAGATCCCTTTCCAATCTGGTCTCCAATTCCCTCTTTAAAAGCAACATTTTTAACCAAATCCTTAAGTAATCCAGATTCTCCAAATTTAAGGGAACTATCATTAATATATCCCCTCTCTTGCAGTTCCATGGCACAAGCGATGCTTCCACCACAAGATATGGTATCCATACCATATTGATTGCAGAGATAATTTGCTTGAGTAATAGTAATCAAATCAAAAATCCCAAGATTCGGTCCAAGAGCCCAAACGGATTCATATTCGGGGCCTTTCCCCTCCATATTTCCTGCTTTAGTTAACCTACCACATCTTATCGGGCAAGCATAACATCCTTCCCGTTCTTGAGTTAATTTTTCGTTAATCTCTTCTCCACTTACCTGAGGCGCTCTTTCGTCAAAGCTTCTCTGAAAATTGTTAATTGGGAACATACCAAGAATATTTATCACATTAACCAGCGCAGAAGTTCCAAACTGAGGAAGTGATGAACGAGTAATCGGGACAACTTTTATCTTATCCTGTGCTACCTTGACATATTTCTTTAATAAATTAAGATTATCAATTTCAACTTTACTATTTCCTCCCTTCACAACAATTGCCTTAAGGTTTTTAGAACCCATTACAGCACCAACACCACCTCTTCCAAACGCTCTAGTTGCGTCATTCATTATCGCTGCTATGTTTATTAGATTTTCACCGGCAGGGCCAATCATAAGGGAATTAATTCTATTTCCCTCATACTTTTTTAACTCACTTAAAGTTCTTTCAGTATCTAAACCCAATTAAATGGAAGCATCTTTTATCGAAACTTCTCCATCATCAATTTAAAGATAACCTGGTTTTTTTAATGCACCCTGAATTAAAATTCCATCATACCCGCACCTTTTCATTACAACCCCAAACGATCCTCCGGAATTTGAATAAAAAATCCCATTGGTTAAGGGAGATTTAGTGACTAAAGAAAACCGTCCATTAGTGGGAACAATTGAACCACCAAAAGGGCCAGATGCAAAAATTAGTAAATTCCTATGATCTAAAGGATTAATATTTTTTGGAAGTCTTTCTGATAATAATTTTACTCCTAAGCCTCTTCCTCCTAGATAATCTACAGAAATCTCCTCAGATATAGACTCTCTACTAATTCTTTCATTGTCCAAATTTACATCTAAAATTTGGTTATTTAACCCCTTCATAATTAAGTCCTTTTATATAATACGGATTTCTCGTATTCTTCCACTTCATTAATCCAATCTTTTCCTACTGGGACATTTTGTTTATAGCAGTAATAATCCCAGATATCTCCAAACGGAAAAGATTTGAGCTCTTCGAGAAGCGCTAATCTTTGGAATAATTGGTCCTGATTTTCATACTTTTTTAATAGATCCAATGGTTCGAGCATAGCATACAATATACTTTTCAGAGTTGATCGAGCACCTATAACCCAGGCAGCAATCCTATTGATAGATGCATCGAAATAATCTAATCCAATATTAATTTTTTCTAAAGCATTACTGCGAATTATTTCTTCAGCAATTTCAACTACTTGATCATTCATAATAACTACATGATCAGAATCCCACCGCAAACCTCTACTAATATGAAGTAAAATCCCATTAACAAATGGTAAAATTGCAGAAATTTTATCTCCAATAGATTCAGTAGGGTGAAAATGTCCTGAATCAAGTGTTATCATCAAATTGTTTTTTGCGGCATAGCTTAGATAAAAGTCATGACTTCCAACTACAAAAGCTTCACTTCCAATACCAAATAATTTACCTTCTATTGAATCCTGTATATATCGAGAATCAAACTTTTGTTCAAAAACTCGGTCTAAAGAATCTTTTAATATTTCTCTATACCCCATACGGTCAACGGGAGTATCTTTTGAACCGTCAGGTATCCAAATATTATGGATAACTTTGTTATTCAGTTGTTTTCCCATTTCAACGCTGATTTCCCTACATCTCATTATATGTTCTATCCAAAAATTACGTATTTTAGAGTCTTTACTACTTAATGTAAAACCTGAATCTGCTTTAGGATGAGAGAATAAAGTAGGATTAAAATCTAATCCCAAATTCTCCTTTTTTGCCCAATCTATCCAGGTTTGGAAGTGTTTTACATTGATTTCATCACGATCTACAAATTTACTACCAAAATTTCCATAAATTGCATGTAAATTAACTCTATGATTTCCTGGTATAAGTGAAAGTGCTTTTAATATGTCCTTCTGAAGCTGCTCAATAGTCTTTGCCTTTCCACGATAATTTCCTGTTGCTAAAATGCCTCCTCCTGTTAATTGAGAATTTGAATGTTCAAAACCTCCAACATCATCTCCTTGCCAACAATGAATCGATAACGAAATTTTAGACATTTCGTCAAGAATATGGTCGGCATCAACTCCTAATTCGCGATATTTTCCTTTAGAAATTTTATATGATTCTTCTATTTGACTGGAGTTCATTACCCATCTAGTTATAACTTTTTATATCAAAATGTATTATTGCATATATATATGATTAAATCACCTTACAATTTAAAATGTGAGTTTACATCAAATCGGAAAAATTATCTGACAAATTTAAACTGGTATTTAATACCTTATTATTCGTTGAACAACTAATATTTTATTGATAATATCATATTTTTTAAATAGAATTAAATCAGTATCATTGCGAAACTATGATTGCCGAAAAAAGAAGAGCAAAAATTATTGAACTTGTTAATCAGCAAGGCTCCGCATCAATAGAGGAGTTGCTTGAACTATTTAATGTATCTCGCATGACTATTTGGAGAGATTTGAAAGAACTTGAGATTAAAGGTCAAATAATTAGAGCACACGGTGGGGCATTGAAGGTTGGTGCACTAAATGATAAAGAGGAAGAATTTGACCTTAGAAGAAAAGATCATTTGAAACAAAAACAATTAATAGCTAAATTTGCAGCTAAAAACTATGTGAAAAATTCTGATATCATTTTTTTAGACGGGGGATCAACAATTTTAGAAATGATACCTCACCTCAAGCAGGATAACCTAACACTTTTGTCCAATGGGCTATATACGTTATTGCTAGCATCTAAATTCTTACCTCATCTAAATGTTATTGGATGTGGGGGAGTTCTTAGAAAAACCTCTTTTACATTCATAGGTCATGAAGCAGAAGAATTTTTCCGTCGTTATAATGTAGATACCGCTTTCATCAGTGGGACAGGAATTACACTTGAAGATGGAATCATGGATCCTCATCCTCTTGAGATGGAAGTAAAAAAGATAATGTGCAAAAACGCAAAAGTTGTTGTAGCTCTAGTAGATTCAAGTAAATTTGAAAAACGATCACTCTCAACATGCGTAGGGATTGACGAGATTGATTATCTTGTCACAGATGAGAAAGCACCGAAAAAAATGCTTGAAGCCATTAAATCTAAAAATGTAGATGTCACAGTGCTAGAATAGACCTTTTAACAATTAAATTAATATCAGATATTTTCAAATTATTAGTTATTATCAAAAATAGGTGATAAAAATAAAAGATTATTCAGATTGGGAACCAGAATTTGATTATAAGAATGAATCACCATATGTAAATCCAAAGAGACCATGGTTAAAATATCGATCCTCAACAGTTCCTAAATCGATAAAATTTGACCCTATACCCGTACATGACTTCGTAAGAGTTTCAGCTATCAAATTCCCTAATAATACATGTATCTTAGATAAAAAAGCTGATAAAAAATACACTTATGGAGAACTCATTTATAATTCCGACAAGATTGCAAATGCTTTAACGGATTTAGGTGTAGGGAAAGGAGATTTTGTAGGTATAATGTCTATTAATTGTCCTGAATTTATCTTTGCATGGTTGGGTATTCTAGAAACTGGCGCTACAGTAGTACCCATTAATCCACTTCTAACAGAATCAGATGTAACCCATATTGTACGTGAAACTGGAAATATAAATGTAATATTTTGCCACCAAGATAATTACGAAAAAATTAAGGAAACAAGGAAACAAGTTCATGTGAAGCATTTAATATTATTTGGCGCTGAAGAAGTAAAAGATGATGCTATAACTCTCGAAAAATTTATAGAGGGAAAAATTGCTAAACGACCTGAAGTGGACTTAGATCCCCTAAATGATGTTGCAGCTCTAATGTTTACGGGAGGTACAACAGGTCTACCTAAGGGTGTAATGCTTACTCATCATAATTTAGTTGCTGATGTATTAATAGCTTTCTATAATACTAAAAAAACTCTTGAAGAAATTGAATCTACTAGAGGAAAAACAGCATTTTTAGGTATCCTGCCGTTATGTCATGTATTTGGGCATGAAGCTTTAATTTATGAATTACATGATGCTGCAATGATAGTTATGTTTACTTTTAATCCCACAGAAGTGTTAGAAACGATAGAGCAATATAATGTCCAATTATTTACGGGTGTTCCAATTATGTATCAGATGCTCATTAATTCTCCAGACTTTAAAGAACGGGATCTATCGAGCCTTGAAATTGCTGTATGTGGATCAACAGCTTTAGCTCCAGAAATCTCAAAGAAATTCAAAGAAGTAGTAGGTATTAATGTTAGTCAGGGTTATGGCTTAACAGAAGGAACGGCATTTACTCATGGTGCTCCAGATTGGATGCCAGAAATTAAATCCGAGAGTATTGGTGTACCGGATATAGATACAGATGTAAAAATAGTGAATTCTGAAACTTTAGAAGAACTCGAACCTGGAGAAGTAGGGGAGATGTTAATTAAAGGACCTCAAATTATGAAAGGATATTGGAAAAATCCAGAAGAAACAAAAAGGGAAATTGTGGATGGTTGGCTTAGAACGGGGGATCTTGCAAAAATGGATGAGTATGGATATTTCTATATCATAGGACGCACTAAAGACATGATTAAATATAAGAGTTATAAGGTTATGCCTATGGATGTTGAAATGAAACTGATGGAACATCCTGCAATTTCGGAAGTTGGTGTAATAGGTATACCAGATCCTACTATAGGTGAAACCATTAAAGCTTTTGTGGTTCTTAAGAAAGAATATCAAGAAGGCAAAATTTCAGAACAAGATATTATCGATTGGTCTAAAGAAAACTTGACAACATACAAATATCCTCGGCATGTAGAGTTTATAGATTCTTTACCACGAACTTCAATTGGTAAACCCGATAGAAAAAAATTAAAAGAGTTGGAATAAGAGAAAAATTACTAACTTGCTTTTAATGAATTTATATTACCTTTTCAATAAATTTTAGCATTTCAATACATTCTTTAGCATAAAGGTCCGCTTCTGGACGCGTTCCTTTTAGACTCACATAAACATCTGCGCCAGATGGTGGAAGCGGCTCACAAGCTAAAGAACCATTAAAATCAATATCTCTGAGTGCCCGAAAAATTTCAAACCAATCTGTATGTCCGCGTCCTACAGACTTCCTATTAGAGTCTGCTATATGACAGTGAAATAATTCCTTTCCAGCAAGACGGATTGCCGCTCCATTATTATTTTCTTCTATGTTTGTATGGAAAAAGTCGAGCATCATTTTGACCTGAGAATGATTTGCCTTCCTAAGAAGTTCTACTGCTTGATCACAGCGATTTAAAAATGCATTTTCATAACGATTTATGGGCTCAATGACTAAATAGATCGATCCCAATGATTTAGCGTAATCTCCCAATTCTTGTAGTGCTTGGACGCATAACTCCTGATTCTTCGGATTCCACTGATCCTTCATGTTAGCGACTCCCGAAGGCGCAACTATAACAACTTTAGCTTCTAATTCTATACCAATTTCAAGACAATCTTTATGATATTTAATCGTGCGTTCTCTAACATCTGAATCTGAGTCAATTAAATTTCGACGTCTTGATTTTTCAACGGCTCCTTCTACAAACACACAGATACTGCTACACCCTAAAGAATACTTTTCCATAAGGTTTTTAGCCTCATCAATGCGGAAGGAGTTTGGATCCTCAACCATTATTTCTATGGCATCGTAACCGAATTTCTTTAATCTCTTAAATTGATTTTCAATGGGTTCTTCTCCATAAATCCAATTCGAGACACTATATTCTATTTTCATTTAAAAACCTCCATTTAATTTATTTTATTTGCTAAATATCAATGTTAAAACCATTACTAGCGATAAGTTCTTGGTACCATTGAGCACTTTTTTTCCATGTTCGTTCTTTAGTTTTACTATTTACTTGAATTATTCCAAAACGTTTGGAATATCCTTCAATCCATTCAAAGTTATCCATCAATGTCCAAACAAAATATCCGTTCAACTTTACACCTTTCTCAATTGCTCTATGACAAGCTTGAAGATATTGTTTTAGGTAATTTATTCGATCCTCATCCTGTACTATATTGTTGATGATTTTTTCATCCTTGCACGCCATTCCATTTTCAGTAATATAGATTATTGGATGATCGTAATCTTTATCAACTCTTATTAATAAGTCGTATAATCCTTTAGGGCACACTTCCCAACCCGTTTCTGAATATTCACGCCCTTCTACTCTCTCAGGGTTAATAAGTTTTAGCAAAATATTTAGATCTTCTGGGTTCTTTCCACTAACTCTGGTACAAGAATAATTATTTATTCCTAAGAAATCAATAGGATTATCATTAAGTAATTTTAAATCATCCTTAGGGATTTGAGGAAGACTAAACCTTTTGCTGGCAACATCTAAAATATCTTGAGGATAAGAAGCTTTTATTACGGGATCAATATACCAACGATTATACACACCATCAACATACTCCACTGCTTTCTGATCTAACTCAGAATCAGTCTTTGGATATACATGCGTTAAATTGAGGGTAATACCGATTTCACCCTCCGAATTCTTAGACTTACGATACCTCTCTACTGCTTTTGCGTGAGCAGCATTAACACAAATTGAAGCTAAATAACCTTTTCTAACATCAGGTTTTTGATCATAAAAACCTAATGAATAAAACCACATTGCAAACACTAACGGTTCATTAAAAGTTATCCATTTACTCACACGGTCACCAAAGTGCTTAAACATAAAATCAGCATAATCTGCAAAAGCATCAACAACTTTTCGACTTTCCCAACCTCCAATCTTTTGCAATGATAAAGGCAAATCCCAGTGATATAGTGTAATTACAGGTTCAATTTGATTATATAATAATTCATTAACAAGATTATCGTAAAATTCCACTCCCTTTTGATTAATTTTTCCCTTACCCGATGGAAAAATACGGGGCCATGAAACCGAAAAGCGATATGCCTTCAAACCTAATTGTTTCATTATTTGGACATCTTCTTTATATCGATGATAGTGATCACATGCGATATCTCCTGTCTCATGAGTTTTTATAAATTGTGTATTGTGACAGATATCATCCCAAACACTTTCACCTTTTCCATCTGCATCCCAAGCACCCTCAATTTGATAACTTGATGTAGCTGCACCCCATAGGAATCCTTTTGGAAATTCTATTTTTTTCATATTCTTAACCTTTATATGTGTAGAATAGTAATGTTTTATTGGTATTAATCAAACACAATTTATAAAATGTTATAATATTATATATTAAATTACATTTTGATTAGATTAGATATGACTATCATCTACACAAAATATGGAAAAATTCAAGGTTTTACTGAAAGAAAAAATGAAAAGAAATGTTCTAGTTATTAATTGCCTATTACAAATATGGACTTCACTGGATCAAGGTTTAAAGGAAACCGTGTATAATCTTGATCCTGCTTTTGAGTATATTTAAAATCGTCGATCTTCGTAATTTCTCCATTATAAGGATTCCATATTTCAGGTTTGATTTTTCCACGCACTTCGACGTATGTGTTGACTTTCTCATCTGTCGAATTCGCAAAATAATATATATTTAAATCATTTTTCACTTTATGAACATAGGAAAGGGCCCCTCCACCGCTCGAAGGTATAGGATCACCTGAAAACACGACATCCAAACTAATCTCTAATTTTTCAAGGATCTGTGCCAATACTTCGGGATTGGGTTTACTGATAAAAACTGTCTTACCTCGTCTTTCGTTAATTTTTATTTCGGATACGCCTTCTGGCATTGGTTTGCCAGAATCTATTTCGAACATTGTTTTGATAGTTTCCTGGACTTTTCGATCATTTGCAATTGCTTCTTCTGCATTAGCTGAGAGTTCAGCAGCTTTAGAAGGTAATAGGGAAGTTGCGATTACAGAACCACCTGCTTCATAATAAGCTTTTATTTT
>JAEOUK010000150.1 GCA_016839385.1 Promethearchaeota archaeon | reverse complement strand
TCTATACATCATTAATGCATTTCCTCTAATGATATCTAGGTCATATGAATCATATTTTGGGATTTTTTCTTGGACATCTTCATTTTCTCTAATACGTTCATCTTCATTCTCATAATAACCATCATTTGCTACATAAGTTGGATCAATTTCCAGATCTGCATGTATCCAATTTTCTCGTAGAGATATATCACTAGCATAATCTATAACATTGTACTGGTATTCAAGTCCGACTACTTCTGATAAAAGGTTATGAAGTGTCGATAAATTGAAAACGCGGTAAACAGTTCGTTCACAATGGTAAAAAACCTTTGATATTCGCTTATCTACATTTTTGAGGTTCTTTTTAACGACATTTCTTAATTTCCTGATTTCTCCTTTCAAAATTTGTCGTAAATACCATCGAATCTCTTTTCTAGAATCTTTATATATTTTTTCTGTAATTATATCAAACAAAGCAATTCTCTCATCCAGAGTTTTTGGTTCCTCAAATTCAGATTCAGAAATATCTTCAACTACATTATCCAATTTAACTGTTATGCCTTCATAAATGCAAATCTTGTTTCCAATATAATCCAAAAGTGCAAAATAATATTTCTTTTCACCATAATGAGTTACTGGAAGTAAATGGATAGTTTTACCATTCTCATTTTTATAAACATGGCAAATAGTCTTAAACTCGTTTGCTTCATATGATAGGTATTTTCCCATCTTTTGGACCTCTCCTTTTCCTTCTCAATTTAAAAGATTATAAAGTTGTGCTATCTAGAAGTGAATTATTGATACAAATGACACACATTGCTTTCACCAATGGAAATGTTTTCGACGGGAAAATGGATACTAAAATAATTCCCAATGCGACAATTCTTGTTGAATTAGAGAAGATAGGAAAAAAAGTGCAGAGAATAGAAGGAAAAATAAAAGGAATTGGTCCTTCTGATCAAATAACCGTACCAACGGATAGTAAAATCATTGATTTAGGCGGAAAATTCGTTATTCCAGGTTTAATAAACGTGCATTGCCATCTTACCGCGAATGGAAAGCCCATGAGAGCTATGCAAGGCTCAGAACGAAAAATGCGAATTCTGCGTAAGTTTTTACAGTCTTTTTTGGGTAGACGCTATGTAAAAAAGAATATGAGAAAAAATATCCAAGCCGCGCTTAATTCAGGTGTTACCACAATTCGAAACGCTGGAGACCCTTGTAATTATGATATTGAAGTAAAAAAGGAGATAACTGAAGGTAAGATTGTAGGATCCCGATTAATTTGTGCTGGTAGATCTATATGTGTAACAGGAGGACATGGTGAATTAATGTCACATATAGTAGATGGTCCTTGGGAAGCGCGGAAAGCAGTACGAGATTGTTTGCGTCATGGTTCCGATGTGATAAAAATTCTATCCACAGGTGGGGTAACTGATGCTAAAAAACTCGGAGAGGCAGGAAGACCACAAATGACTACCGAAGAAATAAAGGCAGTCTGTGATGAAGCACATCGAGCTGGAGTGAAAGTAATGACTCATTGTGAATCTACACATGGAATTAAAGAGGCTCTATTAGGAGGGGTCGATTCTATTGAACATGGTGCAAAGATAACAAAGGATCTTGTTAATCTATTTAAAAATAATCCCAATTCTCTTAATGGATATACTACTCTAGTTTCTACACTTTCCGCACCTATGGATATCTGCGAATTAGGTACCAAGGAACTAAAACTAACGGATATCATCCAACAAAATGGTTTGATGATTCGTGATAGTATGATAGAAGGATTACGCACTGCAGTAGCGAATGAAATACCCATCGCAATGGGTACTGATGCAGGGGTACCATTCGTTGCGCATTACGAATTTTGGAAGGAATTAGTGTACTATCAACATTTTACGGGGATCTCAAACAAACAAGCAATTAATATTGCAACCGAGGGAAATGCAAAATTACTTGGTGTGGATGATGTAACTGGTACTTTAGAAATTGGAAAATCAGCAGACTTTATCGTATTTGATGAAAATCCTTTGGAAGATTTAATGGTTCTAGAACATCCCGTTCACATAATCTTTAGAGGAAACATAATAAAGAATCCGAGTTATAAAAAGGTAAAAAAATTAGTAAAATACGAATCGAAACGATATTTCACCAAGATTCTAAATGAAATACAATAAATATCAAATTTAGGTTTACATCGCATGGACATTCCTCAAATTCCCACAATAGTAGGCCCTTGGACACATATTTATGACCCTTCGGAGACCTATTTCATTGAAAGAACTACCAAGTTCAATCGAAATAATTGGTACACAAACGATCACTGTTTTGTGAAAGGTCCGGATGGTCTATGGCATGTATATGGCATTATAGGTTACAAGATATTTGGAATGGCATTTTCTTGGATTATGGAGAAGAATCTCTTCCATATCACTTCAGAAAATATATTGGGAGAATGGAAAGAACACGATTATGCTTTAAGTGCAAATAGGGATAAAGGAGAGCAATATACGTGGGCTCCGCATGTGATCGAAGGAAAAGACCGAAGACTCTATATGTATTATGCTGCTGGAAATCTGCGTCCATTTTCTATAATTGCAGGAATCCATGGAAGAATCCAACTTTCTATATCTGAGGAT
>JAEOUK010000149.1 GCA_016839385.1 Promethearchaeota archaeon | reverse complement strand
TGCTTCAATATTGGTAAAAGAATCTCCGATTCCATCACTGATTTCTCCTGCAGTATCGGTTATACTTCCCAATTGTTCGATAACTTGATCCAATGTATTTTGAGTCGTTTGGATGACTTTATCCCGAAAATATCCAGCCATTTCTTCAAATTGATCCTTGATGATTCGGGAAACAATTTTTTCTGCAAAACTGGATAATGCTCCAACTCGGAATTGTTTTTCAAAAGCTTGAGAAATTTCTGATTTGATTGTTTCTAAACGAGATTGCATACGTCCGAATTCCATTTCAATATCAGGAGGAACAACTTCTTTAAGGTTTAATATGAACAATTTTAAATCATGGAACTTTTGCACTTGTTTCATTTTTTCCTCAAATTTTGCAAGTTGGTCTCTCATCTTTTTTGGTAAGGTATCTTTCATTTCTCGGATAAATTCTCTATATTCTTGGAATTTATCTAATGAAGCAATGGATTTCTCCATTCCAACAAAGCGTCCTTCCAGATTTTGAGGTGTAGACGTCTTTAATCCTACAACAGATTCTTTAAATTGATGAATTTGTTTCATTAAAGCAGCATATGGGGGTAACGCTGAAAAATGAGGTGTTTTTCCTGGGATTTCACGTACTAATCCTTTATCTACTAAATTTTTAGCAATTTCTTGCGCCCGTACATCATCCACCCCTCCTAATAATCCCATTTCTCCTGCACTAACAGGACCTCGTCCAGTGATGCGAAAATAGATGTTGATCTCATCAGGAGACAATCCAATTAACTCGAGAACTTCTTGTGTGGATTTTAACCCTTGTTCACTTGCCATATTTTATTTCACTTCCCCTTTTTCTTTTCATGAAAATCATAATAGATCTTTTCAAGGTAATCTAAATGCTTGATCGCAGTTTCTTTCTTAATTGTGTTTTCTTCTCTATCTCGTCTGATATTCTCCAGCATATATTCAGGATAGAAAGGCCGAACTGCTATATCCGAAAGTAGAAATACCCACTCAACATTCTTATTGTCTTTAATTATTTTCAATATGTTATCTTTTTCCATCACAGACAACAGCTGTGCAACATCCAAGGCTCCTTCATCAGTCCCTTTTGGTATCTTGTTTAAAGGATAGGGACGGTCCCTGAATAATGCAAGATAATCGAACTTATCTGGATTAGTTAAATTACTCGCAATTACTAGATTGTCATCCTCATTGGGAGTATATGATGCAAAGAATTTTTTTACTTCCTCAAGATATTTTTCTGCTAAATATGCATTAGGTTGACTCATTTTTGCATTTTCTATAAGATGGAATGCTGGAGATCGGAATAAAGTAAAGTCTGAAACTAAGAATAAGAATACTTCAGCAACTCCTTCAATCCAATCTTGTTTTACAAGTCCACTTTTGATAAATGGGTCAAGAGTAATATCTAGATTGGTAATAATTTTATTTAGTGATTCTTCCAGTAACGCTTGAAGCTGCTTTTTTGAGTATGCACGATCTCGTAATAACTCTAATATTTTTCTTCCTTTCTCACTATAAAAAATCTGGGCGAGGAGTTGATCTTTTGTTAAATATTTTAGACGTTCTAACAAGAATAATGCATTCTTCAAATACTGTTTTAATTTCTTCACCACTTCATAGTTTGCAGATATACTTGTACCCAATTGCCGAAGATACTTGAGAATCGATTCATTTATATCTTTAATTACAGCTTCTCCAAACATATCGGGATCTTCACCCAAATCTAATAGGAGATTTATCATAAAGGGGGTCGGAGAATCCATGCCTGTAAAGTAGGATGCAACATTACTCTGTACTTTCTCCAAACGGACTAAAACATTTCCTGCTTCTGCAGCACCAGTTATATGAGCATAAAATACACGCATCATATCGTCCAAATCAACTTTTAAGTCCTCTGGGTAGTTCAATTGTACTATTAGACCGTCCGTATCGGTCCACTTTGTTACTACAAATCCTTTAGGCATTTTTATCGCTCCCTTCTAATTTTTTTTCTGGCATTTTCTTTTCTTCTGGTAATGATACGTCTTTATAATTAGACGTGTCTTTTTTTGGAGCAGCTTTCTGGGAAGGAGGCTGCGATTGTGGTTTTCTACTAGCCTTATCTAGTAGACGTTTTTCTTCTTCAAAAATATTTCTTCCTATTGATTTTGATTCTTTTGCGTGTAATGCTTTGGTAGCCCTTCCACGACGGATTTTACGACGTAAGGACTTTATAGTTCTCACCGCGGCTGGGTATTTGAATATTCCTTCGTATAATCCTATTCCCGTAGCCATTGCAGCAAGTAGAGCAGCAGAAGCATATATATACGGTCCATAATTAGTTGGAGGTAGTGGCGTAGGATCTTGAATTGTGAGTAGATAGGAAATTCTTAACTCAACGTCTGAGACAGAAATATTTATCACATCTGCAAATTCAAAATTATCTGCAATATAAACTTGTATCCACACCGTGATGTTTTCATTAGTATTAGTAATTAATGATGAAACATCATATCCTCCTGGTTTCGCATTCTGATAGGTGTCCGTGGCAAATCTCAATTTAATCGTTTCATCCAGAGTCTTGTTGTTTACAAATGTTCGGAATTCTGAGTTTGGAGAACTTGTTGGCCATGGAGAATCAATTTTATATAAATAAGAAAGACTAGCATTTAGAACTTGTATTTTAAGTACATTTGTACGATTACCAATGACTGAAGATAATTTTTCTCCAGTTCCTAACCAAGTTGCTTTAGTAAATCGATCGATTTTTCGTTGGTAATTAAATGATAAACTGAAATCTTTGACCAAAAGGTCATTCCAATAGTCATAATCAGTAGGCCAGTTATCATCAGAAAAAATAAACATACCAATGGTAACATTGAATGTTTTATAATCCGTATTTAAGACAGAAGTCAGGTAGAAGATCAAATCTGTTTCGTTCACAAATTCCATCAACGTATCACTGAGTGTATTAATTGGTCCAACATCATTGCCGAGAGTTAAAGTCTGATATGAAGCAATTTCATATTCTTTTTGTCCACTTGGATCTGATAGCAGAATATAAAATCGTACATAATCGTACATTGTAGCCTGTTGAGGATCATCATCAGGTGTGTCGATACCCCCAGAGGTGCCATCCCCTACTGCTTGAACTGTAGCGTTTACTGTTGCACTTACCGACGCATTTGTTATGACGTAATCGCTCATGTCATCCCCTTCTTCTAAATCTAATGTGATTTCATTTGTCCAATGAACGCTAGTGGTCTGATCTGATTGTTGACCGGCTAGTGTATCTCCCCAAGAATGATTTGCATACCAACCCTCGTCTGTGAGGCTATAATAACTGGGAAATCC
>JAEOUK010000148.1 GCA_016839385.1 Promethearchaeota archaeon | reverse complement strand
AATTACATTATGATCCTTCCTTGACAGAGAGCAATCCATTTAGAGGCTTCGTTCCATTTATTGGGGAGTTTATGGAAGATAATGACTTTCCTCATTCTATGGAGTTTTTCTATATTCCTCTAAAGGATTTAATGAATGGGACTAATAGCTTCACTTTTAATACTGGTTTGGAACCAAATCTTAATGAAATTAATGGACGAAATCATCAGTCTATAATTCGAGTGTTTTTGGATTATCCTGGAGAACCTACTGGAATTCCAGATTTTCTTCTGAATGGATTATCTCTCAATTCATACACTGAATATGGAGGTGGTTATAGTCCAGATTACATGAACGAAACTCTAATATCCACCCTAGAGGTATTTATTGGAGAGTTTGGTTCTGAATATGACGGAGATACACGAATAGCGTTCATAGAAATTGGACTATTGGGATTCTGGGGAGAATGGCATACCTATCCCCATGAATCATGGTTTCCAAATGTGACTATTCAAAATCGAATCCTTCACACGTTCGATAATGCATTTAATATTACGAAAATTCTTGTTCGGTATCCAATTGCTGATAGTCCTTCATTAAATGTGGGATTTCATGATGATTCTTTCGCCTACGAAACGATTGGAGCAGAAGAATGGATGTTTGCTAATCTATTAAATGACGCAGGTGCTCAAGAATGCTGGAAAGAATTTCCCATAGGGGGAGAAATTTATCCTGAAATCCAGACAACAATGTGGCAATTAATACCTCCTTCACAGGTTCAAGATTATGAATTATGTGTCGAATCCACTCATGCATCATGGATGATTTATGATGAAATTTTTTACGGAAGCTTCACCATCGGAGAGAAAAATCGAGCGAGAGATGGAGCGTTAATGCTTGGGTATCAATTTGAAGTCACTCAAGTTACTTACGATATATTTAACGAGGTAACCGACCTATCTGTATATATTAAGAATCGTGGAAACGCTCCTTTCTATTATCCTTAAAGTTACCAGATAAAAATAGGAGGTAAGACTGAAACGAGTGCTTATACTTCTAGAACTACTGGTGGTGTAATGGAATCTACTGCAGGAATTATCCAAAAAATTGATTATGATGTTGATATTAGCTATGAGAAATTCCTAAATTACGATATTCAAATTCGATTATTATCGACCTCAACTTCAATTCCAATATTGTTAGCAAATGAAGGGTGTGATTCCAAGGGCTGGCTGACGGTTGTGACTACAAATCAAGAACTAAATTCAATTTCATGGAGCACGACTTGGTTCTTAATAAGCTTTTTTGGTTTAGTCCTTCTTTTAGTGAAATTAAGCAGAAAGTCAAAAACCTAAGAAAGATCTTGAAGATTTTTAGTATGTTCCCATTGTTTCATTCAATTTTTTCATGATTTTTAAATTTCGAATTGCAAGGTCTTTCGGTGACCAAGGGGATTCACAGCCTGCAGAAAGCATGAATTTTCCACCTGGTTTTCCCATTACAATATTTTTTTTGACTTCATCTACAACATCTTGTTCAGAATAATGCTCGGAACCAAGAACCTGCGTATTAATGTTTCCTCGGATGCAAGTCTTTGCCCCAATCTTCTCTTTTGCTAGTGCCATATCCACTTGATAATCGATATCTAATACATCGCAACCAGTAGATGCAATCAGTTTAAGCATGTCGTTACCTTCACGATCAATTCCTGAGTTGTCTCCACAGGTGTGGTAAAGAATTGGTGCATGTTTTTTTATTTCGGAAAATAAAAATTGAGTTTTATCTAGACAAGCTTCTTTGTATTTTTTTGGACCAATCTGAGAAACCATTGAATCTCCTGCACCGATTACATCTGCTCCAGCTTCTATCTGGAGTTTTGCAAACTCAATCTGGATCGGGATAATACGATCCATTAATTCTCTAATTTTTTCAACCCAAATTTTCCGAGGGATCATCAATATTTCCATAACACCAAAAATGCAGCAAATCTCTGCAAAAGGTGCTTCAATCCATCCGATAATACACTGTTCTTCCTTTGTTT
>JAEOUK010000716.1 GCA_016839385.1 Promethearchaeota archaeon | reverse complement strand
GGTCTTTCACTTGGTGGTGGTAATGAAAGGGTTCTGTATTCAATCGCTAGTCATATCAAGAAACTTATTGTAACTGATCTTTATGATGAAAATACTAGCTGGGATTGTGCCAGGACCACAGACCCGGATGAATTTATTAAATCCAGCAAACCTTTTCCTGTTGATGATGCGAAATTACAGGCAATGAGAATGGATATGAGATCCCTCGATTTTGAAGACAATACTTTTGATTTTTGTTATTCTTCATGTGCAATTGAACATATTGGCAATCATCAGGATTTTCTTAATCATCTTAATGAAGTTAACAGAGTGTTAAGAGATGACGGGATTTATGTCTTTACTACTGAACTCCAGTTTGGAGAAAAAACAATTGCTGACCAAAATAATTATATATTCAGTAAAGATTACATTTCCGATTTAATTGCAGAATCTAACATGGATTTTATTTCAGATGTAGATGCAGAGCTGACTAAAAATAAAATCAATCGCCCATTCCCTTCCAATGTCAGGAATGTTACATTTCTCGGGGATGGCCACATAAACGAAAAATTATTCCATTATTTTCCTCACCTTATTCTACTTAGGGGGAACGTACCATTCACGTCTGTTCTACTAATTTTACAAAAAGGAAAAAAAGAGAATAATCCAGAACGTATTCGCTTTATAAACTATAATATCACAAAGAATTTCTTAACTGAGGGGGTCGAATCTTACAAAAAAATAATATTGGAAAACAAAATCTCCATTTCTCCTTTCTCAAGTCTTCCTGGTAATGTATCTAGGTTTTTCTTAGATCATTCAAATTATTTTACAGATCGGTTAATAGAAACAAAATCCGACGAAACAATTTTTCATTCTGATTATTTCTGGCTTGGAAAGGGTAAAAGGGAAGTAAAAATAAATATCAAAGTGGATGAAACTATACCTGATGAATTAAATATTCTTCAAATAAGGGTTCATTTATATTCGACGCATGAATCATCAAGTGTCTACTGTTTATTCGAAAAAAATATAATAGTGGACCGGGATATGAATGTGGATGAAGTAATTGAATTAGACACAGATGAAAATTTCAACTATGCCTTCTTGGGTAAACTGATATCGGGTAATATTTCCTGCAGCTCGATTTCAATCGAGAGTAAATCATCAAATAATTTTAACGAAAATTCTGTTGCTTCAATGGAATTAAAAGGAGTTGCTGAGTAATGATTCCAAATGAGTATATAGATAAAAGATCATTAAGGTTTACTTGGTATTACTCATTAAGTCAGCTAAAAAGTAAATACAGGTACACCTTACTCGGTTACCTATGGAATTTTATTGAACCAGCCCTGTATTTAGTAATTCTTAGTCTGGTCTTCGCTGTAATTAATAGGATGAACATAAGTGATTATGCTGTATTTCTTTTCAGCGCGTTGGTCCCCTGGAGATATTTTGAAAAGGTGGTTAACCTAGTTATGGAATCATTGGTTAATGGAGAGTGGTTATTGAAAAAAATGTATGTTTCACCCTTCGCTTTCCCGTTAAATCGTTTGATCAACGCCAGTTTCGAATTCCTTTTTTCAATTATTGTTGCATTTATTCTTTTTGCATTCTTAAAAGAAAATTGGACTATTCATCTTGCAATAATTCCATTGGCAATATTTCCCTGGGTTATATTTGGTTTTGGATTGGGATTGATCTGTGCGGTACTATACACTTTTTTCCGGGATATTAAGCCGCTTGTACAGATGATTCTTACACTTACGTTTTTTACCTCTCCAATTTTATTTAACAGAACTGTTTTTGAACCAAACTCTTTACAAGCTGGACTTATGGATTATCATCCGATTACATATCTTGCTGCGCTTTTCCAGAAACCAGTTTACGGGGCTATTTGGCCATCACAGTTAGATTGGACAATTTCAATCACTTTAGCAATTGCATCTCTAATATTTGGAGTATTCCTAATTAGAAAATATAAATCAAAATTCTATTATTATTTATAGTATGAGCAAGAATATTCTATTTAGTCTTGAAGGTGTCGGAGTTGAGTTTGAAAGGCACTATTTATCCCAAAGAAGCCTGAGAGAAGCTGTGGGCAGAAAATTAAACAGACACAAATCTGAAAAAACAATTGCCCTTAAGAATGTAAATCTTGAAATAAGAGAAGGCGAACATGTTGGGATTATAGGAAAAAACGGTGCAGGAAAGTCAACTCTGCTTCGTGTACTAACTAAAGTAATCGCCCCTACTTATGGCAAAGTTCAGGTTGATGATTCTAAGCATATTGTTCCTTTACTGGAATTGGGTATTGGTTTCCAACCAGATCTTTCAGGGAGAGAAAACTGCTTTGTTGCGGGAATGCTGATGGGCTACTCAAAAAAGGAAATACAGGATAAAATTGAAAGCATAATAGATTTTGCTGAACTTAGAGATTTTATCAATGAACCAGTAAAAAATTATTCATCCGGGATGTACGCACGTTTAGCTTTTGCGCTTGCTACCGATATTGATCCACAGGTTTTACTTGTAGATGAGGTATTCGGAGTAGGGGATGAATTTTTTATGAGAAAGTGTATGATACGAATGCAGCAGTTAATGAG
>JAEOUK010000147.1 GCA_016839385.1 Promethearchaeota archaeon | reverse complement strand
ATCAAATAATTACATTTTCCTATATTCTCGCTCCGAAAATAAGAGGGGAATATGACATCGGTCCATTAACTGTTGTAGTTAAAGACCGTTTAGGATTTAATGCAGAACAACGCACTGTGCCAGACTCTCTTGATAAGATTCTTATTTATCCTCCCTATGAAATGATTCGAAAAGTTGAAGCAATGGCACAACAAAGAGCAGTCAATCGTTCCTTTGGTGTACATCGTTCACGAATGAAGGGAATGGGTACAGAATTTTATGGTATGCGTAAATATGTGTATGGGGATCAATTCCGTGCAATTGATTGGAAAGCCAGTGTACGTTCCCAACAATTAATTGTAAAAGAATTTGAAACAGATAGAGCAATTGATGTAACTGTATTTGTAGATTCCTCTGAATCTATGGGTGGTGGAGCAAGAGAAAATACAAAATTCGAATATTCTGTTCAAGCTGCGATGCTATTGGCAAAAGTTGCACTAGGACGAAAAGACAGAGTTGGTTGTGTTACCTTTTCTGATGCAAAACACTTTCGATTTTTAAAACCAAGTGGAAAAAAAGGACAATTTTTCCGTATTCTGGATTTCTTAGCTCGTGTGATGCCCCGCGGAGAGAAAGACGTGTTTGAATCATGTCAAGAATTTGTACGGAAATTCCCAAAACGAGGACTAATTATTATTTTATCTGATTTAGAAACCTCTCGAGAGAACATCCTTAAGGGAATTAAAAAATTGCGTACATATGGGAATCAAGTAATGATAATGTCCCCATTTAGTCCTTGGTTTGAAGCACATGAATTAGATTTATCACCCGCAGATAAAGCTATTGCTGAAGCTATTGCAGAAGAAATGATGGAACATCTAGTGACAGTTCGTCCTGATTTACAGAAATATCAATGTCCCCTTATCAATGTGGGTCCAGACGATATGCTAAATGTGGTATTACAAGAATACTCACGAGCACGAAAGAAAGGGAAAGGAGAGTAAAAATCATGAAACCTATTGTTTATGTGATGAAAGGCTTATTAGGTGCTGCGTTAGTTTGGATGGTGTTAATGTTCTTCCGAATGATGGATACCTCAATTATTGAACTATCCTCAATCATGACACTATTAACTACACTACGTAATATCTTTTTAGTGGGATTTTATTGGTTTGTGTATGGTTTGATGATGGGGGGTGGTTTTGTTGGAGAAATTATCTTTAGGTGGTTGACTCCATTCTCTCTTTATAATCTTGAACTAGGTGGGGGATTGATCTATGGTGCAAGAGATATGTTTCTCCAGTTATGGTTTCCTCAAGTTAGTCTGGCTGGTAGGACGATTGATTTACTAGGGACCGAAGCTCCAACTCCTAACTTATTATCCATCGAGGAATATATGAATTATATCGTACCTGAACTCCAAGCACTTGGAGAATCTGCCTATATCATTCTATTTCAAGTTCTCACAGTATTAATGATAATATATGGAGTATTAAGTGTTATTCAGACGAATCCTCGACATAGCTTGAAAACGATTCTCTTCCTTAATTTGATGATCATATTTCCATTAATGCTATATGGTGTGCAAAATCTTGTAGGGGTGTTTGTAGATGGCTTTAATTTGGGGCAATATATTGGAATATACGATATTGATACCGCTACTGGAGAAGTTTTACCTTATCCTATAGATCCAGCAATAGTATTTATGCGAATACCGGAAAATTTCGGACAGTTCGTTATCAGTGCGATATTCCAAATTGCTATATCATCATTTATCTATCTAGAATTCTCGTTTCAACTAAATTATGTTCATCAGGTCACATCTCCCTCTGAACAGCGTGCGGAAAGATTATATGAGCAAATTCAGACATTAAAAAGAGCTTCCAGTGAAGCAGTTATCCATTTAGAAAAAATTGAAGCGGGAGAACCCAGCGAAATAATTGAAGAAGAACTTGATGAAGAAGGAAATGTAATCGAGAAAACAAAAGTTGAATCAGTAAGGAAATTTTTATCAAAAACAGCAACAGGCTTCTCATTTATACGTGAAATGATAGAGCGTAGAAAGCTAGAGGAAAAAACTAAAAAAACTATTGAGGCATTGAAAGACACTCGTCGTTTATCGAATTACCTTAATCGGTTATTCGAACAAGATCCTGAAGCTGAACAAACATTGACAGCGAAAAGTTCCGCTCCTCGAGCGGGTCGTTTGATCCGTTCAACTATTATTGATATGGTATTTAGAATTGCAGGAATTACATTCTTGGTGTTTGTGATTTCGTTAACCCCTTGGATAATTGAATTTATATTTCGAGCTCCTCCCTCCATTGTGAATAGTGTTGAAATGTTTACACCAGAAGTGATGCTAACCTTGTTTATTCCCCTGGTACTACTATTTCCATTCATCTCAATAATTATACGAGTTACAAAGGCACAACAACTACAAAAGAAATTGAAGAAAGAAGAAGAAGCTCGAGAGAATGTGGAAACATCCGAATTCGTAGCTGCGTAAATTTTCTTTAACCAAACTTTTTTTATTTTACTTTATTCTTCATTTCATTGACTACTTATCTATGGAATAAGATCTAATATGAGTTCTGAGGATGAAATAGCAAAAATTCTAGTGTTAATGGCGCATCGTGGATTTATCTATGGACCGTCTCCGGAAATTTATAATCCTGTAAAAGGTTCATTTGAAATTGGTCCATTAGGGAAATTGATGAAAAATAATTTAGAGTCTCAAATTCGAAAAATATTTCGAAAAAATGGGTTCTGGGAAGTCCAATGTCCCTTAATTGGTCCTGAAATAGTGTGGAAAGCGTCAGGTCATGTAGAAAGATTTTTTGATTATATTGTAGAATGCACAAAATGCAGAAACATTCACCGGGTTGACACCTTACTGGAATCATTAGTGTATGATATGGGAAAAATTAAGACAGCAGACTTCGGAATGATAATCAAAAGAGATAACATCCGATGCCCTGATTGTGATGGACCACTAGGGGAAGTTACTCAACAAAATTTAATGGTTACATCACATTTGGGATTTCCATCCTCAGAGTATATTCTTCGTCCCGAAACAGCTACAACTACCTATCTATTATTCCCGAGATTGCATCAATTCTTCCGGACTAACATGCCTATATTCGTATTTCAGATGGGTTATGCATTTCGAAATGAAATATCTCCCCGAAAAATGTTGTTACGCACCCGTGAATTTGAACAATGTGAGGGGCAAATTTTCATCACTCCCGAACAAGAGATGAATTTTGCACCATTTGATGAAATAGCGACTAAGAAATTACCACTTTGGTCTGCTAAAGAACAGGAAACCGGAAAAACTAAAATAACTAAGAAAAGTCTCGCTTCAGCAATTGACAAGGGAATATTGCAGAAACCAGCATATGTGTGGTTACTCAACCTCGCTTATGAAATCGTGCTGGGTGTCGGGATCCAACCAGATAATATTCGGTTCCGTCAACATAAAGCAGATGAAAAAGCTCATTATGCTCATGATGCATGGGATTTAGAAGTAAATTCACGTTTATACGGTTGGACTGAAGTATGTGGAGTCCATGATCGAGGAGACTACGATCTTGGACGACATAGAGAATATTCTAAGAAGAAGAAATTAGAAGTGCCCGGAGATAAGAAAGGAGAAAAAATTGTTCCTTATATCTTAGAAATTGCATTTGGGGTAGGTCGGCTTTTCTTTTTTGCATTGGAACAATCATTTCGTTTTGAAAAAGATGGAGATGTGGAAAGAACAGTATTGGATCTTCCTTTAGAAATCGCCCCAGTACCCTTTGCGGTATTTCCTTTGCAGAAAAAGCCATCTGAGTTAGTGTTCTTAGCCAAAAAGATATATAATGATCTCATTGACAATGATATCAGTGCAATTTATGATGATGCAGGCTCTATCGGAAAAAGATACCGACGAACAGAAGAAGTTGGAGTAAGATATGCTTTCACTATTGATCATGATTCACTGGAGGATGGTACTGTAACAATACGTGATATAGAGGATATGAGTCAAAAGCGAATCAAAATTAAGAAATTAAATGAAATCGCTCGAAATCTACTTCACGGTCAAACTTCTTACAAGAAAATAAAAGATCTCAGCCCTAAAGAAGAAAAATAGAAATAAAACTACTCGATGGTTGTAACCATATTCTTCAAATCTGTTCTTGAAGTAGGAGCTGGTTTCTTGTGGAAATATCCCAATGGAAGAATCGTAGTAACATATTCATTTTTATCCAATTCTAAAACCACCGCTGCTTTATCGCGGTCCATAGAACCTATCCAACAAGTACCTATACCTAATGACCATGCCATTAGACAAATTTGATGAGCTACCATACTTGTATCGTGAATATACCAATTTGGAGATCGCTTTTTATCTGCGATGATTGCAATGACTAATGGTGCCTGAGAGACAAAATCCCCAAATCTTGCCGCTGATCGTAGTTCTGCAATTGTTTTTTTGTTTTTAATTACAATAAAGCGCCAAGGTTGTCGGTTAGACGCTGATTGCGTCCATCGAGCAGCTTCTAATATCATATTAATTTTTTCATCATTAATTGGATCTGGTTTAAATTTGCGAATTGAACGTCGCTCTTTCATAAGCTGTAATACTTCTTCTGAGTTCATACCACACTGATCACTCATGAAAATAAATAAGTTGTGGTTAAAGTCTATGCTAGATTTTTTTATATTATTAAGCACAAAAACATAGCAGATAATGTCGATCACATCACGCTCCTATAATCATGATACCGATTTTCCTATTGTGTGCGATTTAATTGCAGAAACATTCTTCGCTAAACCCACATATCAGCTATGGATCCCATCACGATTCGAGAATTCGATATTTTATGATGAACAGCGATCGCAACATGTACATTTATGGTGGGATGAAGAATCTCTTGTGGGAGTGGCAATTATTGATCCGCCAAATAATATTGTTTACATCACACATCCTGAGTACAGGCACTTGATTGCACAAATTATTCAATGGGCAGAACTAGCGTTAATTGCGGATAGCAATGAAGGGGAAATGGACCTCTATACATATGCCCTAAAAGATGATAAATATTCCATCTCAATACTAGAGAGTTTAGGATACTTCTTTTTTAATGAGTGTGAGCACCCACAATTACGAGAAATTATAGATCCACTTCCACAGAGTGTTCTTTCAGAAGAATTCAGCATCAAACAAATAGAACCAAATGAATACGATCAATTTGTTAAAGCAATCGAAACCGTGTTTCATCACAATAAATTTACCCAAGATGTTTTTGAAGAAATGAGAAAGGCTAAATTTTACAAAGAGGATTTACTTATTGGCGTTTTCACCAGTGATGGGACACTAGTAGCGTTTGCCCAACAAAGAATTGATAACTATAAAATCATTGAATTCGAACCCGTGGGAACCTTGCCCAATTATCGTAGAAAAGGACTCGCGAAAGCAATAATGCGCGAAAGTTTCATACGAGCAGAGAAATACGAACCAAAAATTTTTTATGTTGGTGGGGCACCTACGGAAGAAGCAGATCACTTATATTCATCTGTTGGTTTTACTAAAATGAGAATAGTTACACGATGGAGTAAAAAACTCTCTAAGTAATAACCAAAATTTATACTGTCGTCCAAAATATTTGTTTTCCATGGATTATCCTTTTAATTTTTCCCTCTTGTTCTAATTTTTGACAGTACGCTATGATCCACGTCAATGCAGGAGGGATGAATAATACTCGCATTATCCATAGGTAACGTTTATAGTTCGGAATAAGTAATTGTGCGATGCTTTCAGAAGTTAATGGGGTTTTTTTCACTAATTTTGGGATTTTTTCCATAGAAGCAATAATGGTATCTAAGAAATCTTGAAATTTTTCTTTAGTACATTCCCATTCCATAATTTCCCAGTTCTTTCTCCGTATATCCCCATGTGCAGAAACTGTATATTTTATATCTTCGTTAGTAAGTGTCAGTATATTGCGAATTGCTTGCATCATTCCATCCAAAGCTTCAGGTACGGGGTTAATCCAAGGTGTAAACGGGACAAAATCCCCTAAGAATAGAATTTTCTGGTCTTGGTGATAAATACACATATGTCCAGTGGTATGCCCAGGAGTGGGTATGAATCGTAACGTCTGATTTCCAGCCTTGATTTTCGAACATTTATTCAGACTAAAACCATTTTGGTTTATGGCAGTAGTAACCAGATAATCTAAGCGAGGATATAAGTTTATAGATCGGTAGAACAATATATAGCCTGGTGCAGTAAAAATACGAGATAAAAGGATATTCATCCCTGACCTCCCTAAAAGTTGCAATGCTTTTTGCCATGATCGCTCCATGCGAGTTGGATGCTGGATATAAAAGGCATCTTGTTGATGACAAATCACTTTAGCATTCTTACAGAGTCTCTCCAAGTTATAGAGTTGTAGAACATGGTCTGAATGACAATGAGTGAGAATAATATATTTCACAGTAAGTGGATCGATCTTATGAGTGACTAATGATTGCTCAATTAGCTTCATTCCTGGCTCTAAGGGCGTCCCAGTATCGATAATGACAGGTTCTTCTCCTTTCAATACGATAACCGAACTATGCATCCGATAGGAAGTTTTCGGACGAATGATCAAGAAACTTCCACAATCAATTGTAATACCCATCTTTTGGATAGATGGAAAAAGATTGATTAGATTTTGTGTCGTTATTGTCACCCTCAAGTGAAACTTTGATTTAATGGTCGTATTCTCAAAAAGTGAACGTATTTTTTTATGGATGGATTAGTTTAGACTACTTGATAAATGATATAAGTTTTGACGAAAATTGACTGAAAATCCTAT
>JAEOUK010000715.1 GCA_016839385.1 Promethearchaeota archaeon | reverse complement strand
TAAAATTAGCGGACAAAGCAATTGCAGCTTTATCGGTTACGATAAATTTGCCATGGAAGGAGTACCAACGATGTGTTGCTGTAGAGGTTCTCTCCGGAACCCCAATATTCCAGCGAGAAAAATATAAAATAGCTCCAAGATTTTCTAAATTTATAAAATCATTTGTAACTCGTTCCCTAATATTCTCATTTATTGCATCATAAGGGAGTGTGAATATTTCAACACTTATCCCATTTTTTAATCTATTAGCTAGAACATCAAAAATTTGTTGGTTATGTATCTGAAATAACGCCATGCGAATGTATTCATTAGCATTATTCAATTCATGAATTACTTTATTTATGGACTGACTACTGATAGAAAAATTATAGGTCATTATTCGTAATTGGAAATTATGCAGACGTAAGTTATAAATAAAGGGTACTTGATGCCCTAGATGTAATGAAAGGATTTTATTTGGAGATTGGGAGATCCCTATCTTTGTCTAGGATTTAAGGTTGAGCAGATATGTTACTTAGTTTTAAAAATATATACATATTCTGATTTGATTTGTTTTGCCCTTGATACTTGATTACTGATTCGCCTTGTAAATGTTTTTACATGCAAAAAACCAGAATCAAGAATGAGATCAAATAATTTCTGATGGATGTTTTTATTATTGTCATGGCCAATTACCATTCCAAAATGACCAGAAAGAGCAATATTAATTTGTTGAAAAACTGCCTTCATATCATTAAGATAAGAATCAGCATCGCGACCTATTTCTTGACCAGTATCAATCGATAAATTAAACAAGTTCATTGATAATTTATGTAATTCTTGATAATTCTGAGCAGACCAATAAGGGGGAGAAGTAACTACTAAATCACATTGATTGACAATATCAGATAATCTTCTTGCATCATATAGAACTGGATTGCAGATAAGTTTATCATCCGTCTCTTTGTTAAATTCAAGGATAGCTTTATACATTCTTTGAATTTGTGAATATAAACGTTGATAAACAGGAATATTCCTAGTTTGATTATCAACTTCCCTATAATAGTGTTTTCTGTCGATATATTTAGGATTATCAGGTAAGACAGGTACAACAGAATCCATTCGGGCATTACTCATCCCCTTTAATATTGTGGATAATCCTACTTCAATAAAATTTTGTATATCAGGTGAATATTTTCTTATTTCTTGAAGTATTTCATAGATACAATAAGCAACATCATTTCTAAACCATAAATGACTATCCTTAAACAATTCTCTATTCGGTAACTTATCCTTGTAGTTTATTTTTATTTTTTTCTTTTTTGAAATCCAATTGAGGAAAGATTTTATTTCTTCTACGTTTGAATTATTAATAATTAATGTTTTTGCTTTAGCGATTTTTATTGCCATTGGATTCGTATCAATGCCATAAGAATGACAGCCTAACATCTTCGCTTCTACCAAAGTGGTTCCAGATCCCATAAAAGGATCAACAATTATGTTCTCGCTATGAGAATATTTTCGAATGATACGAGCCGGAATTTGAGGTATGAACTTGGCTGTATAATGATGAAAAAAATGAACACCATACTGTCTTTCGGATTGTTTTAAATCAGCAAAATCCCAATCCTCATCAAGTTTATTTTTTTCTAAATGCATATAAAATCGTTTTCCTAACTCCAAGGATGAAATTATCCGCAATGCGATAATTTCATCAACACCATCAAATTGAATCAAATCTTTAATGGAGACTTTTTCAGTGGATAAGTCTCGCAAATAATTCGTAATTTCCCTTATTGTATTTTTAGATAATGGTTCTCCATTTATAATTCCAAGAATATTTAATAGTAAACTTTCCGTTGGTAGATTCCTTGGATTAGAAGTAAATTTCTTCTCAGAATTTTTCATGGTAATAAATTACATTATTCTACAAAGTAAAACCTTCTTATTTTTGAGAATGATGATCATTAATAATCTATCAATATACTACCAGATATTTATTATAAGGTAAGGTGGGATTCTGAAGAAAAAGAGATTATTATTATTTTTGATAAAAATATTGACAAGACAGGGGAAGATGTGATACCCTGGAGGGGACCTGAAGAGACCGACGCGAATGTCGTCGGTCCTTTGTTTTTAATTTGTTATTTGGTACTAATGGATATGTTTCAATGTTTCACATTGAACCGGCAGAATGGCTGAAAAAATGCCATTCTGCAATCGATATCAAGAACCTGGAACAATGAGACAGCTCACCTACAATAAGGATAGGCTTTTGCTGATGCCGTTGGAGGATGATGAATTAGGAAAATTATGTTCGAAGTCCTCCCCAAAGGAATCTAGATCGTGCTGGGTTATTTTGGTATGGTATTCGGTCAGTATGTTGGCAGGATCTGCTTCGGTATCGAAGAAGCGCCAACCTGCAGATTCTAGGTGTTTATTGATTTTGATACGTGATTGGGATTCGGATGGCATGGGTGTATTGATTTTGGTTTAGATTGTTTGAAGAAAGGATTGTTCGATTAAGGGAACTGCATTATTGATATCCGTGCTATTGGATAGGTGCATTTCTACCTGGCCTGTGCCATAGTGACCAATATCTGAGACATCGCGGACCAGCCCCAGCTGATCCTTTAATTCTGATAATGGAATATCTAACCATACTTTCAATGCAGCGGTTTGAATTCGAACCTCACAAAAGTTCTTGCCATGTTTATAGCCGATATACATTTTATTAAACTTTTCAACGATCTCACCCTCCTCCGCAAAAGTAAATATGTGATCACGAAGTTCTTGATAAAGATCAACCATCTTGGATGATTTGCCCTTGATATGATGATCGAGGGTATAGGTTGGTAATTCTTGAGGTTCAACTTCAGCAGTTATTTTTGTTTTTAGAGAAGTTTTCAACACCTGAGGATTGGTGACAAATAGAGGATCTAGATAAAGCAGGTTATCACCGTATAAACCATAGGACCATAAATCGATGTTTGCGCCAATTCTATTCACGGCATATTTATCATATTCTGAAAATGTCTCTGCCACTAAGATTAATCTTGGGCTGCTCCAATCAATGGATATGGAAGATCCCAAAACCTTCTGGGCTGCGATCTCGAAATCGCCTTTATGATCCACCAACCAATCCAAGTAAAATAAACCCTGGTTGATTACGTTTTCTTTGCTAGTTTTTTTGTATTCAATGATTGTTGGATAGCCATCTTGGTCCAAACCCAGGCTATCAATTCTTCCCCGTTGGCGATCGCCAGTTGTAAATTCACTGGCAATGAATTGGACGCCAAGTAATTGAAGCAAATTGTTTTCAAATAAACGCTGCAAGACACGTTCATTTGGAAATGATCTTGACTTTATTTGGTTTACAGTATCGTCACCCTGAATGTTAAATAGCGGCATGTGATCCTCCGGCGAAAATCCATGTAAATAGTATACCAGGATGTCCGAATTTGCTGGAAAAATGTGATATTAATATAGGAGGAATGAAGTGAAGATCCAAATTAACACATTTGAAAAAATAAACTGAAATTTCGAAATGCTCAATAGATTTCAAATTTTAAGGGATCGGTAGAATAACATAGGAAAAAGAAATTTGGGAAATAATCGGAGAAATGAAATGGAAGAGATAATAAAACATCCATGGCAAAAAAAGCCTACAGAGATCATACAATTTGCTATTGGCAATTTAGAAATTGGAAAAGATTTGCATCGGATGATTGCATATTTACTATTTGATGTGGGAACAGAAATAATTTTTAAAACTTATTTATCACTTGACCCAGAAATTACTAAAACAAGAATGCCATGGCATAAAAGAGAACAAGCCATTAATGGAAATTTCCATGAATTAATAATAGGGATAATGGAAGCGACAAAACATCTAGATTTATCCATTAATTTCAATGATATTAAATGGCACCATAATACAAGGAATAAACTTTATCACGAACCGACTGATTTCACGATAGATCAGAAAAACGTTCTCAAATATGGTTTAGACATCTGTCAATTATTATATGACCTGCTTGGTGTAGATCTAAGGGACAGACTTTATAATGTTGACAGTGAAATACATCCATTAGAAATTCCAGAAATAAGACTAATAGAAAAAAATATTGAAAAGAAGACAATTGAATTAGATAAAGTAATTGAAAATGTTATCTATAATATAGAACCCTTATTAACCACAAAATATTTTAAAGATGAATTAAAAGAGATAATAAACAATTTTGATATTGAAAGACGGAATGATAGCAATTATGTTTTATACAATGCAAAAGGATTAGCCTTAATTATTGATAACAATGTGAAGAATGTAAAGTTAAAAGAGAAATTACTAAAAATCGATATAATAGAGGGCAACAATGGTGAAAATATTGAAATAGAAAGTATCGGAAGATTGTTTTTCTATGGGGGATTATCATCAATATTTAATTTCTATTGGCATATATTAGACATATATAATGTAGAAAAATATGATGAACTTTGGGAAACATACATGGTTAATGATGATGTAATAGGAATGGGAATATTAGAATCTGATGGAGATTGGGATGGTTTTGTAGAATGGGGGCGAAGAGTGGAAAAAATGATATATGATGAAATTAATACAAAAATCGATAAATACAATAAATGGATAGAGGAATATAAACAAGATAAACGGAATTGACATCAAATAGAAGGATGTGATACCCTCGAGGGGTTCTGAAGAGACGGACGCAAACTTAGTCGGTCCTTTGTTTTTATTTGGTTATTTTGCACTGATGGCTACGTTTCAATGTTTCATATTGAACCGATAGAATGGCTGAAAAAATGCCATTCTGCATTCGATATCAAGAACCTGGAACAATGAAACGGCTCACCTCAACAGCCAAGAGAGACAAAAAACATCCCCCACGCAGCATCATAAAAAATATAACGTTGGAGAAATTCGCGAAATTCGTGGCTACCCGGTCCTTAGCTGAATTTCCACAAAAATCAATTCTCCCTCACCTCCCCGGCGGGACCAGCTGGTACCCCAGGTGCCTCAAGAACGAAGATTCATCGATAATCGGCCAGCTCTCCACGATCAGCCCCTCCGATAGCCGCGCAAACCAGGCTTCCCGCCACACGCTCTCTTTCTGGAACTCGGCGTGGGTGCCGCGGTACTCCAGCAGGGAGACCACCATGTCCCCCTCCGCCAGGATCAGCAGGATGGTCGCTTTCAGATCTGGGAACTGCTTTGTCATGAACTCCCCCATCTCCGCCTTGGCCTGGTCGTTGGGCGTATCCATGCCCTGGATTAAAGCCCTGCTCAATGCCACCTCCAGGGTCTGGTCCCCCCGCCGCACGCCCAGCTTGTAGTTCCTGCCCTGGATGCCCTCCTCGATCTCATCGTAGGTCTCCCAGCGCCGCTCCTCATCCTCCACCCACAGTAGCTCGTCCCCCGCCTCCAGCACCCCCTCCGCCGGGCTGCCGGGGAGAACGAAGGTAAGCACGTGTTTCTTCACTGCCG
>JAEOUK010000146.1 GCA_016839385.1 Promethearchaeota archaeon | reverse complement strand
GGGAGATATTATAGGGCTTCAACAGGAAGCTCACCAAGAATTTTTTGGAATTCGATATGCAAAACCGCCGTTAGGAGAACTTAGGTTCGAACCTCCTGTACTTATTGATACTTGGCAACCACCTCACGATGGCACCACCCATGGTCCAATGGCATACCAATCCCATATAGATGATCCTCCTATAATGATGCAAGAGAGTGAAGATTGCTTATTGTTAAATATTTATACGCCAAAAGCTGATGATGAAGATCGACCAGTAATGGTATACATTCACGGAGGGGGATTTGTAATTGGTTCAGCATCTCGACCACGACTTTATGGTGCGACTTTAGCTAATAGGGGAAATGTTGTTGTAGTAACTATTCAGTATCGTTTGGGTGTCCTAGGATTTTTTAATTATGAAGGAGTTGCTCCCAATCTCGGATTACAAGATCAAATTTGTGCTTTACAATGGATCCAGAAAAATATTGCAGATTACGGTGGAAATCCCAAAAATGTAACTATTTTTGGTCAAAGTGCGGGTTCAATGTCAGTTGGGTGGTTGATGGTATCACCTAAGGCAGCGGGTTTATTTCAAAAGGCTATTGGAGAAAGTGGAGCAATTGATTTTGAACATATGGAACAACAAGTCGAAAATTCACATAAAACGGTCAATAAATTCTTTAAATTCCTAAAACCCTCCCAAATGGATGTTAGCACTCTTAAAAAAATTCCAATCGAACATTTGATGAAGGCAGAGCGGAAAATGTTAAAAGGGAGTTTTCTAACAGATCGATACTTCTTTCCATTTCCAGATGGAGAAATTATTCCCATGGATTATAAGAATGAATGGATACATGGTCATGCAAAGAATATCCCCTTTATCATTGGAGTGAATTCAGATGAATTACCATTATTCTCATCGGGATTAATCTCCGGTAATTTTAAGCAGTGGATGGTGAAATCCCTTATCACAAGAGGGCTTATGAAAAATATAGGTCTATCAAAAACTAAATTCGACGATTTACTCGAAGTTTACGCGAAGTATTATCCCCCTCCAAAATATCATAAATATGCTAGTTATGAAGCCTTATTGAGTGATATTGCATTCTGGGTGGGAACGAACAAACAAGCTGAATTACATAGCAAGATTAATGACGTTTACGTGTATCTCTTTAATTATAAATCTCCAAAAATCAATGCATCCCCCCATTGTTTTGAACTACTTTTCGTTTTCGGAGATGTGACTTGTGAAGATTATGCGAAAGGGCTCTGGTTAGAAGGGACTGAAGCAGAAATGTATTTGTCAGATCAAATAATGGACGCGTGGATAAGTTTTGCTCGAACCGGTAATCCTAACCATGAAAGTCTACCAAAGTGGCCGAGATATGATGTAGAAAACAGAATGACAATGTTCTTTGATGTTCCTTGCAAAATAGTGAAAGCTCCAAGAGAAGACATCCGACTTGCTTGGGAAAAGATAATAAAAACCTAATCTCTTTTCTATTGAGTTTAAATTACCGATACAAGTCGCTGTAAATATCGTAAAATTTCCTTTGCAGTGCGATGTCAGTTTGTATAAGGTAATGAACTTCTTCAATGGTCCGTTCTAAACCATCATTATCTCTAAAAATATACTCTTTTTTATGAATTTCTAACTTGTAAATATCTATATTCTTTCGAAAAAATGCTTTAATCATAAATTTGCTTGCATCTCTTAAGACATATTTGAATTCATCTATAGTTAATTTATACCCATTCCCATATTCCTCAGGAGATAATTCTTCGAAATCTTCTTTGGGATTAGGTTTACCACAGTATGGGCAAGTTATACTATCAATATTTTCAGATTGTCTTATAAGAAATGCGTATTTGCATTTTTTACACTTGAGAAATTTTTTTGCCATGCTTTTTCCTCTATCTAATTGATTTCTTTTAGACATAAAAAAATCCTCTCATATAATTTATCAAAAGTTTCACACATTAGAAGCAATTTTATAGCTACAGTTTGAAATATCAATAGACAAATGAGAATTCGTAAACAAAAACCTCGAAAATGGGTTCGAGTAATAAAAATTTGTGTAGTAAGTATCCCGATTATCCTTGTTTCGTTATTTGCAGTTGATGTCAGAAGAAAATTCAATGATTTGGCAGCGTTTACTCAAGAATATGAACCGAATTTAGATGATTTTATATATACAGGAAATTACTCACGTTTTTCTGAGATGGCTGAGTATTATGATTCTCGATTTGAGGAATTTCATATGCCTATGAATATGAGCACGGATACAGTGTTTACAGACAGTAACTGCACTACTGTACATCATTATCAATATTCTGATAATACAGGACAGTGGACGGGGCTTGCTATTACGGGATGGGTGTACAAATATCTCACTGCACTACGAGAACATAATGATATCATGAAAAATGACAGTTTACGAGTTATCAGAAAGTTATTCCATGGCATGTCTATGCAATTAGCAGTTCCGAATGGAGGATTGGGTTCAGATTTTGGAGGGATTCTAGCTCGAGGGTGGGCAGATCCCGCATTACGCAACATTTCAGAATTTTATTTTCAAGATACAAATCTATATAATAATGATACATACACTCAGCATCATAACGGAACCGGACCTTATTCCAACTTCCGATGGCGCGGATATACATCCTTGGATGAATCCAGCGGATTTTTAGGAGGATTAAGTTTCGTGTATAAATATGTGCAAGAACCAGACATCCAAACTATAGCGAAATTGATGATTGATCAAGTAGCCCATAACTTCCTTGAAACGAGTTGGTTAGGAATAGACTGGCATGGTGGACTAACAGGAGTCTCCATGAAGTCAAGATTCTTT
>JAEOUK010000145.1 GCA_016839385.1 Promethearchaeota archaeon | reverse complement strand
TTGTACGAGTTGTACTTATTATGCCGAAAGTAATCCTTTCGATTGCGGTCACTCTTGATGGGTTTATTGCTCGAGAAAACGGTTCTGTCGATTTTTTGGACCCATACAATGAAGATGTAGGAGATAATAATTGGTTTGCTAAATTTTTAGAAAATATCAGTGCAATCATAATGGGAAATACCACTTTTCAGGAATACAATAGTCATCCAAATTTTTTTGAGTATTACAAAGG
Source organism: Promethearchaeota archaeon (assembly GCA_016839385.1). The sequence continues at coordinate 7,293 of JAEOUK010000145.1, read as the reverse complement.
AAAAGAAATTTTTGTGTTTACTAGGAATCCCAAATTAACACATGAGCGAGTTACGTTCGTCTATGAGACCCCTGAAGAGTTTCTAAAAAATACAACCACAGAAAAGGATATTTGGCTTCTAGGAGGATGAAAAATCAATAAATCTTTTTTAGAATCAAACTTAATTGATGAATTGATTATTGGAATCATTCCTGTCATAATTGGGAAAGGAATTCCATTGTTTGCTGAATCAGACTTTGAAACGCAATTGAAATTTGTAAAAACTGAGGTTTTTGATTCGGGTATAGTGAATTTATATTACACGAAACGATGAGAGATTTCAGGTGTTTTGAAAAACTAGGCAATAGTGATGATGTACGTTAGAAACATATGTCTTTGGATAACCCCAAATTCCCATAAATTTCTGATCTTGCACCCAAATAAATTCTTGACGTAAAGCATATGATTTTTTCATTTTTAATGCAAAATTCCAAGCAATTGGTTCCATTTCTCCATTTTTTTTGCGAATATTCTGAAGTACTACAACAATATAACCATTTTGCGATAGGATGGTTTTCAAGTCGGCAAAAATAGAGTATAATTCATTCAGATACTGATCCAAATTTCCAATATTTCCAAGATCACTTGGATGTTCACTGTATTTTTCATCTAAACCGTCTTCAACTCTCTGTTTCAAAGCAGATTTTACTCCTCCTCGAGATTTTCCCAGCATATCCCAATAGGGGGGTGATGTGATTACAAAATCCATTAACGGAATATTCAGTTGCTCCCATAATTCTAAAGCATTCCGGGCGTCTCCATAGGTCACTTGTAACGTTAAATTATATCTATTTTCCACCCGGTTTAGAGCGAATTCTTGGTATTTCCGATTCAACTCAATTCCCCAACAATTACGTCCTAAATCAGATGCAGATTTTAAAACACTCCCAATTCCCATGAACGGATCAAATACCCAATCACCTTTTTTTGTAAAAAATTCAATAAAATGATTCGCTAGTTCTGGAGGAAACGATGCAGGATGATTTTTGATATCATAGACAATTTCTGAGGGTTTTCCATCCACAACAAGCCAGGATTTTGTGTGACGCAACCATTCTTTTCCTGTTAGATCATTTAGCGTATTTCTGTCATCATAATTTCCTTTACTTTCACATTTATGTTCTAATTCTTTGGTAGTTCGTCCTAATTGACGGAAAATTTTTGCACATTCTCCAAATTTCGCTTCTTTATACAATTCAACTGCTTTTTCAATTAGATATTTAGTTTCAATTTGGTTTTGCTTAATGAATTTAACAGAATTAGGTTTAAAATCAGGATTTTCCGCAATCTTCGACAGAATTTCCTCACGAACTTGCCACATAATTAATATAGCTGAAGAAATCATCATTTATTAGCATTCATTAGCATTTGAGGGTGATTCGCATTCCATATGTCAATAGTTATCTCAACACTCAAATTTATTACGAAGAGTATGGAAACAAGAAATTTCCACCATTACTGCTGCTAGCAGGTATTGGCAGCAATCTTCTTCAATGGCAGCCAGTTTTTATTGAAGAATTAGCACAACATTTCAGATTAATTCTTATGGATAATAGGGGAAGTGGGAGATCAGGAAGTTCAAGAAGATTGTATACAATGAAAACATATGCAAAAGACATCAAAAATCTATTAGATGCATTAAGAATCAATAAAGTACTTCTATTTGCTCATAGTCTTGGAGCTTCAATGGCTCAAAGATTTGTTATTACTTATCCAAGCATGGTGGATAAATTAGTTTTAGTTTCTCCCGATATTGGAGGGTTTAAAAGAAAACTTCCAAGTTTTAGAGTAATAGTAATGCTTATTAGAGGGTTGAAGACAGATGCTCTATCTTTATTGAAATATGCGTTTTGTTTACAAGACAAACACTCAATAGATGTTAACTATATTAGAAGAGCACTTGATTGTATTGAAAAAGTATTCAGATATTACCCGATCTCTAATAAAGATTATCGAAAGCAATTAATCGCGGGGATAATTTTCAATACACGAAAGAAAATTGAGAAAATTTCACATAAAACTTTAGTTTACTCCGGGGAATTTGATAAGGTTCTTCTTCCAGAAAATGCGATTAAGCTTAATCGGGTGCTTCCGAATTCGACACTGTCTATAATTCATAATTGTGGACATTTATTCTTATTCGACGATCTGAATCCCATACTTACCGAATTGTACGAGTTTTTAGCATAAACTCAAAATAGTACTAATCCTATGATGAGTCCAAGGTAACACGAAAATGTCTGAAAAAAATCCGGAAACTCAAAAAATCAGGCAACCGATTGCAACTATTCTTGGGCATATTGATCACGGAAAAACTTCTCTTTTAGATTATGTTAGAGGTACTTTAGTCCAAAAACGTGAAGCTGCCGGGATTACACAGCATATCGGAGCATCCTTTTTCCCGATCAAAAACATTTTGGATTTCTGTGGTCCACAATATGCAAAAATGAAAATAAATATCCCTGGACTTTTAGTTGTAGATACTCCAGGACACGCGGCATTCATGAATTTACGAAGAAGAGGAGGAGCTGTAGCAGATATTGCAATCTTAGTTGTGGATGTAACCGCAGGAACCATGCCAATTACTTGGGAATCTGTCCGGATATTAAAAGAACGTAAAGTTCCATTTATCATTGCAGCAAATAAGATTGATCTTCTTCATGGATGGAAGAGTATTGAAAAAGCCGATTTTATGACGACCTTCAAAGCTCAAGCAGATTATGTCCAACAAGACTTGGATATGCGAATTTATCGACTTGTGGGGGATTTTATCGAGGAAGGATTTCCTGGATGTGAGAGGTATGATAGAATTCAAGATTTTACAAAAAATATTGCAATTGTTCCTACCAGTGCTAAAACAGGGGAGGGAATTCCGACTCTGTTGATGGTTTTGATTGGATTGGTGCAACAATATTTACAAAAACGCATTAGATTTACTGAAGGTCCTGCAAAAGGAGTAGTATTGGAAGTAAAACAAGACTCTCATTTAGGAATTAGTTTAGATTGTCTTATATATGATGGAATTCTGAAAAAAAACCAAAGAATTGTTATTGGAGGAATTCCCCACGCCGTAAAAACTAAAGTTCGAGCTATTATGACTCCCAACGAATTGGACGAGATTCGAGATCCTGAAAGCAAGTTCCTTCAAATTAATGAAGCATATGCAGCTGCAGGTATCAAGATGCTTGCTCCTAATATTGAAAATGTGGTAGCGGGAGCACCTCTGCGAAGCGTATTGGAAAACGAAGATATTGAACAAATATATCAAGATATTGAAGAAGAGTTAGGAGAGATTCAAATTGAGACAGAAGATGAGGGAGTCATTCTTAAGGCAGACACACTGGGATCCTTAGAAGCAATTGTAACCTTATTCAAAGAAAATGAAGTTAAGATTCGAACCGCCCGAGTTGGTCCAATATCTAAACGAGACATTATGGAAGCAGTTGCAGTAAGAGAGGATGATCCATATAATGCTGTTGTTCTAGGTTTTAATGTGCCGATTTTAAAGGATGCTACTGATGCTTCAAACGATCAAGGGATTCGGATATTTACAAATGATGTAATTTATCGATTGATGGAAGAATTTGTGGAATATCGAGATAAACGAAAGGAGGAAGATGTATTGAAAGAATTTTCGGATTTAGTTCCCCCTGGTAAATTCGAAATTATACCGGATTATGTATTTCGTAAATCTGATCCAGCAGTTGCTGGAGTGAAAGTACTAGCGGGAAAAATCACTCCAAAAACTCGTTTAGTGAATCAAGATGGACAGTTTGTAGGTCGACTTCATCAAATACAGGAAAACAATCAAACTATTAAAGAAGCCACAAAAGGAATGGAAGTCGCTGTATCCATAAAAAATGCGACAATTGGGCGTAATTTGAAAGTCGAAGACAAGATATACATTTACGTTCCCGAGTCTCATGTGCGCACATATAATGGTCGATTCAGAGATGAGCTCAGCGAGGAAGAAATCGTACTTATGCGTGAATATATCAAATGTATGAGAAAGAAATATTCACCTTATTGGGGATTATAAGATCCTCAAAGCGATTTCTCTTGACCAAACCTTCATAATCATTAATTTCTCACCCAAATTGCACAAAATTTTTAATTTACGGATTATAGGAACATAATTACTTCATAATGAGTAGTGGATTTTTCCATCTTCATAATGATTAGTGATTAGTATGAGTGAAGAACAGCTATACAAATTAAACATATCTGGAACCGAAGGTGTTGGTAAAGGCAAGACCAAGGTTATTCAACTCCAGAAAATTGATCCACTTGTCGGAAAGGTGATAGGTGAGGAAATTAATGGAGGATTGATAGGGCTTCCAGGATATACCCTTAAAATAACCGGTGGATCTGATATGAGTGGAATTCCCATGAAACCGCATGTTCATGGACCTGTAAAGAAGAAATTGTTATTATCCAAGGGTCCTGGATATCATCCTAAGAGAAAAGGCGAGAAAAAACGTAAAGTAGTTCGCGGATCAGAAATTACGGACGACATGAAGCAGATAAATATGGTTGTCCTAAAGATGGGAAAGACGAAATTGTTCGACGAAACAGAAGAAACAGGAGATTAGGAAGGAGATTTAAATGGTTAAAGTCAGAACATGCAGTTTTTGTGGTAAAACAATTCAGCCCGGTCAAGGTATAACCTATGTAAAGAACGATGGCTCTGTGTTGAATTTCTGTACAAAGAAGTGCAGAGTGTACAGAATTGAATACAAAAAAAATCCGCGGAAAATCCGTTGGACTAAATACTACGGACAGAAATAACCCTACTTATCCATGAAGTACCGCCCATGAATAATGAAGGTAAATATCAAACAACCTGAATGAGGTAAAATAAATGAGTTATGTAAATTTCGAAGTTCCTGATGAATTAAAGAAAAAAGTTGCAAAATTTGTAACTGATGTAGTGAAATTAGATAAAAGAAACATCCGAAAGGGTGTGAACGAAACGACCAAGAATGTAGAGAGACAAAGAGCAAAACTTGTAGTTTTAGCTGGAGACGTCGACCCACCACAGGTGGTATTTCATTTACCAATAATCTGTGATGAAAAAAATGTTCCTTATGTCTATGTCGATACTAAAGATGATCTTGGAAAAGCAGCAGAGCTTTCGGTTGGTTGCTCAGCTATTGCAGTCGTTAACGTTCCAAAAGAGCAAGAAGCGACTTTGAAGGATATTGCATCAAAAGTCAAAACCTTGAAGAAATGAGGTATCTGAATTGAGTTCACGTAGAAAGGGGAAGGATAGAGATGACGAGGACGATAGCTCCTGTCACGCTGAAGTAATTAGTATTCTCGGTAGAACAGGACTTACTGGAGAAATACTGCAAGCTAAGGTACGTATTCTCGATGGTAAAGATAAGAATCGTATCTTGACACGAAATATAAAAGGTCCCGTCAGATTGCACGACGTCTTAGTCTTGAAGGAATCTGAGCGAGAAGCAAAAAAAATCCGAAAGTGATACTAATAAATATAGAGAAAATAAAATAAGCTAAAGAAATATTCGAGAAATTGGGCATTACACGGTTCTGCTGCAAATAAACCAAAACAAAATTGAGGAAAAAAAAATGATTATACCAATTCGATGCTTCACTTGCGGTAAATTAATCGCCGATAAGTTCGAAGATTATATAAGAATGGAAGCTGAGGGCATAAAAGCGAAAGAAATCTTCAAGAAATTAGGAATTACTCGTTTCTGTTGTAAGAGGATGCTTGTTTCCCATGTGAATTTGATAGACGATCTGTTAGAATACAACCGGTTACAGTGAGATTTTCCATTATTTTTCAGCTAATGCCGGTATCTGCTAGTGGTAGGCGCACGGACTGTGAATCCGTTAACGGGGGTTCAATTCCCTCTACCGGCACCAGTTTTAATTTTTCATCCGAATTTTTCATTCCAATAATTGCGCTAGAATCCACAGAATTCCGTAATTAAACATTAAAATAGGCATTCACATTCATTTCTCCTAACTAGACCCTATCAGTTAGGTTTAATAGGATACACACCAATACACTATCAGACTTCTTTAGGGAGTTTAATAAGGAGATAGCAATATGAGTCAAATGAATGAAGTGACTATTCGTAATCTTTATGAATACGGAGATTATTTCAAAAAATCTTTAGTAATCGGTCTTATCGTAGCTATATGTACTCCACTTGCATTAATTGGTATTTTTGCTCCAGGGTTATTTTTGTTCATTGGTTTTGTTTTGCTCGCAGGTGCCATAGCAGTGTTGGTGTTCCAGATTATGATGCTTATTAGATTGTCACGGGCAAAAGATGCAAGCCCTCAACCCTTTTTAGTAAAATCTTTCCAATATTTCATCATAGGAATACTAGTAAGTATAGTTGGGATAATATTTGGTTTCATCCCTCTAGTTGGATATTATGTTGAGTGGGGGTGTAGTATTTTATCTGTAGTCTTTAATCTACTTGCATGGCAAAGTTTAGCTAATTACATCGCGCTTTATGGCAGTGAAGTAGGACCAAGTGAAGGATTTCAAATGATTTCAACTGGGGTTAAATCCTATATAATGTATGGCATAATTAATTTAGGAATTTCCTTTGTTGATTTTATTTTAGGTTTCATATTTTGGAATGATCCATATACATGGGATACAGCCGACACAATTGGAATTATAATATCTCTTATCTCATTAGTTGTTGCAATATTGACCATTGTAGCCCAATTCAAGGTTGCAAATGGAATGATAATGATATTTACGTCCACTAGAACAGTACCATCAGGAGCTCCATCTGCATCACCAAAGATGGATCAAATGTTTGCAAATGCAGCACAATCTAGTACAACGGAAACTGAGCGATATTGCAGCAAATGCGGAGTGAAGATGATGCCGGGGGCGAAATTCTGCACTAATTGCGGAGCTACATTTGAATAAATTATATTTTTTTCTTTTTTTTATCTCCATTTAGAAAACATTCAAACTCTATTCTTCATAGAATTCGATATGGAAAAGTGGAACTTAGAACGGTTTAAAATCCCATTCACTGAAGAATCCGCGAATATTAACAACATTTCAGTTATCGAGCATCCACATGGCGGTTTAATATCAGTTATCAGTTATTTTAGTTCCTCAGATGATGAGAAAGCATATACTAAAACCTTTTACTTCAATGAAGAAAATAATACATGGTTCGATCAAAAAGGAGATCTGGTATTATACTCTGCTGAAGGAGAGTTTAGTCAAGTTACTTTTCTTAATCTGAT
>JAEOUK010000144.1 GCA_016839385.1 Promethearchaeota archaeon | reverse complement strand
GCGTAAAACCGAAGCACTATCCAAGATTATCAGACCTACAGATATGGTGGATAATTTTTGTATTTCTTCTAAAAGTAAAAACTCTAAATTCATTAGGATTTCGGTCTGTTGGGAGAAGGTTGTTGGATGATATAATAAGAAATTATACTGATCAAAATCAGGATAATGTTTCAGCATCTCCATAAATCGCTCGTTTTTAAATTTTGATTTGGTATTAATATAAATGACTTTCTTACTCTCAACCAATTTCGAGAGTGCTGCAGAATAACAAAGGGTTGTCTTCCCAACACCAACATCACCCCAAATATGAATAATACTAGCCAATTCCTCAGTGTTGGATACTAATGAATTAAGCTGGTTATTCGACAAAGAAATCTGCATCCACGTGCACCAAATAGGATTTAATGAAATATTTTAATATAAAAAATTAATTGTTACTCTTGTGGATAAAAAATTACTTCTTTTTATTCGGGATATGAAAGTATTTTACATACTTTCGAGAAAATTAAAAGAAAAACGCATTATTTGGTCATCTTTAGAGTCTGTAGACTCTTTACCCTATAAAAATTCATTAATTGTAACTGATGAAGAGGGAAGAGACATCATTAAACATCATGAGAAATATCAAAACTGCAGTTCTTTTTATTCAATTATTGATTATGAAATGTATCCCAACTTCACTTCCTTGATTTTAAATGTGCTTAGAGAGCTGTATGACATCCATGATTATACGACACTGCAAGTAGGTATAGATCCTGGTCAAAAAGACATAGGTATAGCATATTTCCTTGATCAAACTTTAATTTATACTGAAACTGTTCATACTGCAGACAAAGTAATCGATCGAATTAATATGAGTGCTGCGAGTTTCGCACCTTCAGAAATTGAGGTGAAGATTGGAAATGGGAGTTTGCGTCCCTTACGAGATATCCTAAAAGTTCTGACTGAAGAAGATAACCTAATCAGTCCAATTTATATCTATCTTGTTGATGAATCGGGATCCAGTAAGCAAAATGGACTTTATATACAAAATACGAAAGCATTTTATCCGGAATATAAAAAATCCATTACTCGTGATGAACAAGCTGCGATTATAATCGGTTATCGGTCTGGTAAAGAATTAACTGAGGGTGATTTGGAATATATATTCAGCAAAGAAGCTCAACCAGCAGAATTGAAACACATTCAAAGAAAATCTCGTAAAGTTAGTAAAGGAAAACTATCCCTTTCCCGCGAGTTAGCAAATCAAGTATATCTTGGTAATATAACCTTGGAAGAAGCTATAGAAATTCAAGAAAAAAAACATAGTTGCAAAGATACCGAAGAATAACAAGTATAGTTTTCGTTTTAAAATAAGAATATACTCCCACAAATTTTGCATGTCCCATCTTGTAACTGTATGTTCAAGCAATTTTCATGATAGAGAGTTCCACATTTACCACATTTAAAGATCTTTCCCATTGAATCCACAAAATTTCCATCGCCAAGAGCACATTTTTGCGATGCAGGAATTGAACTTCTATCAGTAACCTCAATAACTTGAGCTGTACCAAACATTTCAGGGGTGGTTCCTTGGGATTGGTTTTCTGGAAGATCCATATTCGTAAATTGGGAAGGGGAACTAGGTGCAGGACTAGCCCAATCTATTCCAGAAGAGTAACTGGATGAAGATCCCCCATAATTCGCATATTGAGGAGTTCCACCGGATTTTTTTACTCCATGCTTAATACCTACTTTCTCATCTAGAATGTTGGTTAGTATCATAGCGGACACAAAATGCCCTTTTTTACCTCCTTTCTGTAAATGGGTGTGTGAAATCATGTGAATGACCCGTCCACCCATTTTGCCTACATCAAAATATACCAATACAGGATCTTTTCCCCATCTATTTCCAATTTCAGGACTTCGGATTAATACCTTAACTAAATCAGGACGGATAACAGTAATCGGAAATGATTTATCTTCTAACCACCATGAAAACGTTGGAGATTTTGAACCCTTAGTTGAATAGCTTCCAGTCATAATTTCTCCATACACACCATCAAGAAATGGATGGTGGGGATCGACTAATTCACATTTTACGACAGCATCATCAGTTTTTTCACCGTTCCAATGAATAAATCCCGGAAAAACATCATCAATCACGGTCCTAAGACACCAATCAGTTGTTAAAATCCAACCACCGTCGTTAACTACATAATCTCTAAATTTACTCATACCTGATTTTGGAATTTCAGAACCGGGACACCCGATTAATACGACATCATAGTTTGAAAGTTTTGTCTTGGGAACTTGACTGGGTCCAATAATATCTTTAACAGAAGCATAAGAGTATTTTATTACTCGCTCTGGCTTTTCATATTTTCCACGAATTGCTAAAATTTTCCCGTGTTTCTCGACTGCTTTTACAACATCTTTTTTACCTAATGCAGCCATCTTCTTGGCTTTAACTTCTGAATATAAATCCTTCCACGACATTGTTCTGTATCCTTTGTATTCTTACTTGCACTATGAATTTATGAAACAAATGCAAATTACCACATAAATAAATAACGAAGATTCTCGAAAATGTATTGTGTTTTAAGAAATGTTATCATACTTTGAGAGAATTTACCCATCCAATTCCCATTCCGATCAAAAAATTCCATGCTTTCATAATTATAATTCTTTCAATGTGTTCGGAAAAGGAAACTGAATTGATAACAAGCTTTAAAATCCTAGAAAGAGTTAGGTTAAGTGATAACTATTATCGAGGTAAAAATTATGTCATTTAATATTGTTATTGATATGAATAAATGTACTGGTTGCGGTACATGTTTCGATGTTTGCGCATTCGACGTTTACGGCGAGCCTGAGGGCGGAAAAGCCGTCATCTTAGAAATGGAAAATTGTACGGGCTGTCGCAGTTGCGAATCTCAATGCCCTGAGCAAGCCATCACAGTAGACGAAGAGTAAATTAAATTCATTTTTACAACATTTTCTTGTTTTTTTTAATTCTGACAAAAATGTGGGTTTTTTTTTATGATTATTTTTCCAGTTCTTCAAGTGAGATCTTTATGGTGTTCTCAATGCTATTCCCAGTAACTAAGAGATCATCCACATAATAGACGTTACCATCAATTTTGCAGTTTTCACCAATTTTTACCACTCTGCCATGAATATTTCCTTTCACCCGAACATTTTTTAAATCCACTAACTCACGACCTATAATATCTCCAAAAATTTTAGAACGCGAGAGGTTTGGTAATCGAACATTCTGACCGTCTCTTTTGATAATTACTATCTCTGCAGTGATGTTTTTATCAATCTTTGTAAATCCATTAATATTCACTTTATTCGCAGCTACAGAACCCACTACTTTAAAGGAACCAGCAATTTTCACCTTGCCATTAACTTTAACAGTCCCATTTACCTTTGCTGCACCAGATATTTCAATATCTCCGTGACTTTTTATAGATCCTTTGGACCGTATAAAGCCTGCACATTCCAAACCATTTATTTCAACATCGTTTAAGATTTTCACCATACCAGAAGCGCTTATTTTTTTTACAATGACACCACCTGGAATACGTCCCATTCCGGAAATTGAAATCTGTTCTGAATTTAACTCTTGGGCTCCAAATACTCTTAGATTTAAGGGAGAATACACTTTTTTCTGATCGGGGTACTCATCCCTTAGTTTAGTGTAGCGTTTTTTTAATTCTTGGTAAGCTGATTCGGTAATTTCTCCTTGAATATAGGAATGTTCCAAATCTTTCAAAATTTCATCATATGCACTCATAATTTACACTTTTATGTTTCAATAAG
>JAEOUK010000037.1 GCA_016839385.1 Promethearchaeota archaeon | reverse complement strand
TCCAAATAAAAATGCCCATTATCATTTCCAAGGCAGTCTATTCCAAACAAAAAAAAATTCTCTTGTTTTTCTCCATAGTCTTCAGCTAAACTCAAAGAACCCAATTGCTTCTTTTTGTGAATTTGTTTATAGAACGAGAGAACTGAGCTATAATCGATTTTAATTTCTTGATTCATGAAACGTGTATTTTCAGCCGGTTCATTGGACTGATATTTTCGCCGAATTCCATATACCCTCCCTGTATTTTTTCCCATATACCTTAAAAAAACCTTATAATCTTCAGGTATCTTTGTGTTGATCACCAATTCCTCAAGCAAGTGAATCTCCTCCTCAGTGCATCCTTTAATCTCATTTTTGAACTCTGGATGATGTTGAAATAAAAGTTGGAATAGTTTTTCCATTCTTTTTTAAAGCTCCTTACGATGTCTCAGTAAAAATTCAGTAAATAGTACACCCCAAACGAAATCAACAAGAATCATAGCAACAAATAGAAAATTAAATTCTCCCATAATATAATGGGGTATAACCACAGCATTGACAGCAAATTTCTCAAAAGTGAACATTAAGACTATCCAATAATATTTTAGTGGATTGAAACTCACTACTAACAAACCAATTCCAATTGCAAACACAAGCACCAGAAAACACTGAATGAATACTTTGCTATCAGGTGGAATCATATCAAATAAATTAATACCAAAATCGTACGCAAATATTGTTATCGGTATGAAAATTGCCCCTACAGTTAAGTTCCAAATTGCTCCACTCAGGAATATATATTTATAATATTTTTCCAAATTCAATCAAATCACATCCTACTATTGTTGTGAGTTTTTATAAAGAAGCAGATCTGATTTTGGTTTAATATTTAACCATGAAATTGTTGAAACTGAAATGCCTGATTTAATCCACTTACGTGCAATCACTCAATCCAGTTATAGAGAGATTATAAATCTAAGAGTAGCGCCTCAACAAGAAGGTTTAGTTGCTCCAAATCTCTTTACACTTGCTCAAACGCAATTCAAACTGGAAAAAACTGCATTGGGCATTTATTTAGGAGATGTACCAGTTGGACTAATTGCATATGATCTCGATGATTACGATATATGGCGACTGATGATTGATCAACGTTACCAATGAAGAGGTTACGGAAGACAAGCTATTCAAAGAGTGATCGGGATACTTAAAGCTCATGGAAAATTAAATGAAGTTCGCACTAGTGCTATTATAGCACATAACGGTCCTAAATCCTTCTAGGAGAAATTAGGGTTTCGTGAGAATGGAGAGAATTTTGAACATGGGAATGGAGACATCGAAGTTACACTAATTTATACGTTCTAAAACTCGAGATTAAAATTTAAATTCACAATTAATCAATTGTTTAGATATGACGAAATTACTCATTCTAGGTGGCGCGGGAGATATGGGTTCTTTTTCTTTGAAATTATCAACAACTTTCCCAAATTACACCAAGATTACAATTGGAGATATAAATGAAGACCGAGCTGAAGAATTAATTAAAAATATAGACGACCAACGTTTAGATTTTAAAGCTGTTGATGCGTATGACCATAATGCACTTGTAAAATTAATGAAAGAATACGATATAGTTATCTCAGCAATAGGTCCATTCTATATCTTCGGACCTCTCGTGGCAAAAGCAGCTATAGAAGCCAAAAAACCTTTAATAGACATTTGTGATGATTATGGTCCCACTATTGAGATTTTAAAGCTTCAAGAAGAGGCAAAAACTGCTGGAATTCCAATATTTTTGGGCTATGGGTGGACTCCAGGATGTTCTAATTTTCTAGCTCGTTATGGGTATGATAAATTAGATAAAGATTCCCCAATCAAATGCAATGTCAGTTGGGCAGGAGGAGCTGCTGATTCAGAAGGTTTAGCAGTTGTTCTTCATGTTTTATATGCAGTAGCAGGAAAAATCCCCAGTTTTCTTGATGGAAAAACAGTTGATGTCCCTGCTGGAGAAGGATATGAAAGAGTTGAATTTCCCGCACCATTAAATGATGTTGCTGTTTTTGATTGTGGTCATCCGGAGCCTGTTACGATTCCTAAGTTCTTGAATAATATAGAAGAATGCACATTAAAAGGCGGATTAACTCCTGAATGGAACAATGATTTCGCAGGTGGTGTGAAATATCTTGGATTATTGAATAGTCAAAAAGTCCAGAAGGTTGTTGGTAAAGTAATCCATAAAATTGAAAAAATCTTTGAAACAGGACATGCCGTGGAAGCATCTTCGGCAAGAGTGGATCTGTATGGAAAAATCAAGGGTAATGATGTTCATCTGGTATATTCTACTCCTTCCATTCCTATGGGTGAATTAACGGGATATCCTGCAGCGATCTGTGCAAAATTATTAGCTGAAGGCAAAATTGGAGGAACTGGAGTTTTTCCCCCTGAGACGCAAGATCCGAAATTGTTTTTAAATGAGCTAGAAAAAATTGGTATTACAATGGTATATGATGATGAAGGTCAACCTACAAAACTAAAGAGAAATAGGAAGATAAGAGTACCGAAAGGAAAGCAAATTATGTGGTCCATCTTAATTGTGTTAATCGGATTGCTTCCAATCGCTTTAATTGCAACTATAATTGCACTTTTAATTGTATTTCTCTAATTTTTTTTTCCTTAATTCTACAGATTCAATCACTAAAATAAAGAAAAGGAACAAAAAAATATCTGTTCGTAGTCTAGTATGTGTGTTCCCAAGTCACAGAAACTTCTGGAATGCTCGGTGGAAGTTCTCCAATTCTCCAACCATATCCAGTACCCTCACAAGTATAATAATAATCTCCATCTACTTCAATACTGAAAAGCCAGCGACTGTGTTCAGGAGGATCTTCCATTTTAATCGCTGCGAAGCAATGGCCTGGTGAGTAACAGATAATAGTTTCATATCC
>JAEOUK010000143.1 GCA_016839385.1 Promethearchaeota archaeon | reverse complement strand
CAGAAACGTAATAAATTTCATCAATCTCATTCCAAATGGTGTTTTAAAACAATCTTCTGTTCATGATGCATTTGTGGAAAGTTCTACTAATTTAGGAATCATAAATATTAATAAAGAACAAGCAGAGGTATGGATTTATCCACGTAGTATCATCCGAAATGAATTAAATGCATTTTGTCGTTCAATGGAGCAACTAGCATTTTTAGCGAGATGGGAAATTGAATTCCGCCCAATACTTGCGGAATGGAACCCTGAAATAGATTCGGAGTTTTTAAGCTACATAAAGATCGAGTATGAAAAGATATCCAAGAAACCAGTAAAGATGGCTCCCACGCATGGAGGGTTGGAGACAGCTACGATAAGAGGAAAAATACCGGGATTAGAGATGGTAGCAATCTCACCTACAGTTGTTGATGGTCATTCACCTAGCGAGAGATTAAAGATTTCTGACGTGAGTTTGATTTATGAACTGCTGAAAAATATATTAGGAAACCTCAAGTCATTACAAACCTAATTAACCTCCTTGAGAAGGCACAGGATTCCTGTAAGAACAAGGAACAACACTTACACACTTACCACAAACATCAACTAAACCAAGATGGGCGTAAATTTTAGCATTTTCTAAACATTTTTTATAACACTTATAGCGATCAAATTTATGAATAGATAATGCATTAAAAATGCATCTATCGATACATTGCGTGCAAGACTGATTATGAAAAAATAAACAAAAATCTTTATTCTCTCTTTTAGTCGGTTCAATTCTTGCTGATGTTATAACACTCCCTAATCTTCCACAACATCCCTTTTCCGTAATTAACATTTTATGGAGACCAAATCCTCCTAAACCTGCTATATAAGCCACGTGCTTATGCGACCAATCACTCAACAACTCTTTTTCATTAAAATTATGAGTTGCTGGCATTGTTCTAGTTTCATAACCCCTTGATTTTAATTTCTTTCTTAAGAAATTATTCACTTTACTTATTAGATTGTTTGTCTCTACATATGCATGTGCCCATTCCTTAGAGCTAACTTCAAGATCTCGGTTTGATTGCACAATATTTTCTTTAAAAGGAATAAAATAAGCTATAACTGTGCTCGCATTTTCCATTAATTCATTAGGAACAGAGTGAGTTGCACTCACAACTTCCTTTAAACTAAGAAAAAACGGATCATTCGCATCTGCGAACGCAATTAATGGTTCCTTCCACTCTGTTAAAATATTATTTCTACTTTGAAAATCACTTACGAAAAAATTGAGCCAATACTTGATTTCTTCTGAAATCATGATAATTTACTTCACGTTATGCGTCTTCTAATTGGATTACGTTCTCTAAATACTTTTTTGCTTTCTCTTTTTCAGTTTTGCTTAATTTGCACTCTGAAACCTTCCAAAATCGATACTCGTGATTTAAATATGCGGGACACTCCTTACGAATTTCCTCTGGACAATTTACAATTTGCCAACATTGAAACTTTTCTTGTTCATAAAACGTGTGAAATTTTTTTGGTAAGTGCTTGTAATTGAAGCCAGTTTCTCGAAGATATTGATCCAAATCATTTGAATTGTAAGTATCCCAAAATAGAACAACTTTTGGTCCATTAGATTCTTGTTTTAAATAATCAATCATGGCTGCAGCGGTTTTACCAGTATAAGTAGTTTCTAATTTGAATCCTTTATTCTTACCTTCTGTTTCTGCAATTAAATCAACAGCTTTTTGACTTTTTACCGTTTTTACACTGTATTGAGAACCCAAATAACCTTTTATCATCTTGAAACCCTCCTCTGTGACTGCGATATCTGGAATGGATGGATCTCTTTTTCTGAGATACCTAATTGCTTTATTTGCTGTGTTCATCAACACTTTAGGACTTACAACAATGTCTCTTGAAACGTTAACAAAATACACTTTTGTTTTTAAGTTTGTAAGTTTACATCCCGCAGTTAATCCTGCTGCTGTTCCAGTAGAACCCGCTGCAACGAATATAATATCTGGTTCTTCTAACACCCCCTGATCTATTTGTTTCTTGAGTTCAAGAATCGCATTAATAAAACCAATAGTTCCAAGAGGAGACCCAATACCGAGTAGTGGTGACCCTCCTATTGACATTAGATAAT
>JAEOUK010000142.1 GCA_016839385.1 Promethearchaeota archaeon | reverse complement strand
TATATCGAAAAATTGGATTGGATATGTATCCAAATTCTCTCTGCCTTTTTCCAAAAACTTATACAAAAAATGGATTTATTGATGAATTTGGACGAAAAATTGAATACAAAATGAATCCCTCAGATGGAATGACGATGTTGTATTACATGGGAGGAGTTCTTGAGAATTATGAACAATATAAAGAATTTGCAAAACCTGATCCTGATTTATATTTACGTGAAAGACAATATCGCGCATCAAAAACAATTGAAAAAGAATACAACAATGAACTATATTTACTTCCTGCAATTTCAGGAATGATGGAAGTTACATGGGAAGGATTTGGTCTTGAAAATTTCAGTAAATTGTTATCTCACCCGTCCGAAGCAAAACAAGTGTTTGATGATAGGGGACAGTTTGCTATAGAAATGGTAAAAAGAATCATTGAGTGGGGTGAGGAGACAGCTATACTCTTATTTGACGATTATGGCTATAAAAAAGGATTATTCATGAGCCCAAAAAATTACAAGGAATATGTGATTCCATGGTTACAACGAATTTGCGATACTGCCCATAAAGGAGGTTTAAAAGTGATATTACATTCTTGCGGAGATGATTACAAAATTTTGGAAGACATAATTAATGCTGGTGTTGATGCAATGCATCCTTTTGAACCTACTACGGCAAATCCTGAATATGACATTTTCAGACTCAATGAAAAATTTGGTGAAAGACTATGTTTTATTGGTAATGTCTCCCCTCAAGATCTGGCTGATAAGGATCCCGTATATATAAGTGCCTATACAAAAAAACTCATCCAGAAGCTCGGACCCAAAGGAGGATTCATATTAAGTTCTGGACACAGTATTAATCCAGCAGTGAAATTGCGCAATTTTCTAGCGATGAGAGAAACTGTTGAAAAATATGGTAATTATCCTATCGTTCAAGAGTAAATAAACACGAAACTCTTCCATTTTTCTCATGATATTGTTGGTGATATTCTTCGGCTTTCCAAAAAGTTGTTGCAGGAACTAATTGCGTTGCAATTGGTTTCCTAAATATGCCAGATTCATTTAACTCATGGATTTTTTTTTCTGCGAGATGTTTTTGCTCTTCTGTATGATAAAATATCACGCTTCGGTATTGTATTCCCACATCCACTCCTTGTCGATTAACTTGTGTAGGATCATGAACTTCAAAGAAAATTTCTAATAGATCGTTATAATTTAGTTTTTCAGGGTCATAAATAACTTCTACAACTTCTGCATGTCCTGTTGTGTTTGAACACACTTCCTTATAAGTTGGATTTTTAGTAGTACCACCTGAATATCCCACTCTTGTGGATTTAACTCCTTTGAATTCTCGAAATCGTGCTTCTACTCCCCAGAAGCAACCTCCGCCAAATGTAGCTTTTTCTTCCATAACTAAGTGTATCAGTAAATCTTTCTTAAAGTTAATTTCGATGAAAAAATATTAGTTAAAATGGAAGTATACCAAATAAAAAAAGGAATTTCATAATTTTTGAATTATTTGTGCTTACGAAGATCCTCTCCACATAATTCACAGAAATTTGAGGCTCCTCCTAATTTTGAGCCGCAGTTTGGACAAAACTCTAGCATTTTGCCCCCTATGGATGATGTACTCGACGATACAGGCCTTTCAATGATAACCTTTTCTTTTTCATGGATATGTACCTGTTGTGGTACTCCAGATGCCGAAGTGGTAGAACCACATATTGTACATTTGTCTTCCGGTTTCGTAAGGTTAACTAACAAGCAAATCACACCTGGAAGGATACCACAACAAAAAGCTATAATGATTAATGCGACATCCCAATCACGTTCAGTAAAGACCATTTTTTTACAATGAGGGCAATAACCTTGAGTAATTTTCAACACACCTAAGTTTTATTTTTCTAATCTACTATATGTCTAACTCCTATTTTATTATATTGTTATCCTAATCTTAGTAAGATGTGCATAAAGAATCTAGAAAAACATCAAGAAAATAAAAAAATAATAATAGAATTGGTTTAGTCGTTTTGAACATATTTTCCGGTGTATTCATCAACTTCTTCTTTAGTTAATTGCGCTTCTCCTCCCTTAATGAAGAATACAAATACAAAGGCAATCATCATACAGATGAAAATATATGGAAATAACATAACATATTCTAATCCATCATTAACAACTAAAGTCCAAACATGATTGTCAAATAGTTGTAAAATTGATCCCATTACTACAGGGCTTAATGTGTATGCTAGTTGATTAAAAGTATAGTAGACTCCTGTGTATGAACCAATTTGTCCGGGAGGTGCGAGGGACCAAACAATTGGAAATGTATTCACTATCACCATCATCCAAAATACTCCAATTAAAGCCATGTTAATAGTAATTAGTAATGTATCCCCAACTCTTGCTTTTGGTATAGAAAATGCAATCATCATGATTAAAAGTACACCTAGAACTCCCAAACCAATTTTCACACAAAGTTTTCTCCCAATTTTCTGACCTAACCATCCGTGGATTATTGCAGTTAAGATCATGCAAACCGAGTAAATCAAAGTTAATTGCCCTATAGCTGATTCTGCATCTTCTACAGGCATGTATTTAAAAAGAAATTTAATACCAAATAAAGAAATGAAAGGTTCAATAGCAGCAAATCCCAAAAAGGTGAAAAAGACAAATAAAATCGTAAAAAGCATGCTTTTGTCTTCTTGAGTAAAAATGGTTTTAAAAACTTTAAACACACCAACTTTTTCTTCTTTTTCTTTCTCCCGAATCATAAAATTCTGTGGATCTAGATCAAAATCATCTCTAGACAAGCCTATCCACCTCTTTCCAGTAGGAGTTTCTTTAACTGTTAAAACAAATACAAGTAACATCACGAGCATCAGAACAGAAACCAAAATGAATCCAATACTCTGCTGGAGGAATGATGGTAATATTGGTAATAGTTGGGGAATGACATAACTAGGCAATAGAAAACTAATTACCCCTCCCATATTTGAAATAAACTGCTGTAATCCACTTGCTTTAGCACGAAATTTGTCAAGAGTATAATCTGCTACGATAGCTACTGAAGCAGAGCGATACAAAGCCATTGCTAGGTCAAATGCAAAAATAATACCTACTAATCCCCATATAAATTGCGCATATGGAAAAAACACAAATAAAATAGCAGAAATTATAGTACCAAAGAAAATATATGGCATTCTTCTCCCAAATCGACTTTTGGTTCTATCTGACCAGTTTCCAAATACTGGTTGCAACAAAACTGCCAGTATGTTATCAATTGCCATGATTAATCCAATAAGAGATTGTCTCCCTGGTAAAAAGCTTTCGAGTAACTGAGGGACTTTAAAGTTAAAATAATTCCACAATAGAAGTACTATTGCGAAAGCAAATGATAATAAAATTGTCCTGCCAATTTTCATCCGGTTAGCCGGATTAGCTTTCATCCGAGGTTTCCCAACGGTAATAGTGTCTTTTGACATACTTTTTTTTCTGTGAATGTTCTATAAAAACACTCTTATACACTATAACACTAAATTTATATTTTTACAAAATAATTTTAGGAGTTTGAAGTGTATCCTTATCAGTGATTATCACATAATCTCTATCACGAATATGCGTAACTGGGTAATCATCACCCGGTAAACCAAATAAAGCTAACCGTAATACTGTGTTCGCCCAATCAAATGATATACCATTTCGACAATACAATCGAATCTTACGTGCAGTTAAAATTTGACGCATACCTATAGTGTAAGCAAGTTTAGGAAATCCCTCTATATTACCTCCAACTCCTGCCCGAATTGCATTTATTGTAATGGTGTAAGTATTCAGATTTACTAAATGTGGATTCGAATGAACAACTCCCATGGCAGGTTCATTGAAAGCAATATGTCCGTGAATTCCAATACCCCCATAACATGTATTTATTCCACCTGATTTAATCATACTTGCAAGATTCTCAATATTATTTTCATCTGGGAAATGAATCCGAGTAGGTTCTGGTAATAAAGTGGATTCTAACTGATCAAAAAATAAAGAATATGCAATCCCCTTGAAGCTTAATGGATGTTCTTTAGGTAGTGCTTTTTCCTCATCATCTGCGTATTCATCCATAAAAAAAATAGTGCAACTTTTCAATGAAAGTTGATTCTCATTAATCATTTTTGCTAAAATTGGGTATTGTCCAATTGGTCCAATAGGTAAAATCATCCGAGTTGATAATAGCTTTTCATTATTTTCTTGAATTTCTATAAAAATATCTTGTGCAAACTGTTTATGTAATTCTTCAACTGAATCGCACACGATTAGAGTATCTCCTGCTCGTTCAACAACTTCTTCTGGACTTAACGATAGTAATTTATGAATCTCATCTTTTCGGTTCATAATATTAAATTCCCAATAGTTTTGATATGTTTCCGTAAAAGATCAACTTACGGGTTGCTTCATTTACATGGTAACGATCTAGTCGTTCTTGATCTTGTTGTAAAAGTGTAGCTATTTTCGTATAATAGACATCCGTTCCAAATATAACTTTTTTCCATGCTCCTTTCCACCATAGATACTTATCCATTCCCTCGGTATCGGCGCGTAAACGCCAGCCTTTCAATTCTCCTGTTAGATCAACATATACATTTTTTTTCATTCGGGCGAGTTCCGCTGCATCGGAATTCCAATGCACTCCTAAATGGGCGATGATAATATTAAGATCTGGAAATTCATTAGTAATGGGTTCAATTCTCATTGGATGCATATACCAAGAGTTAATATTTTCTCCGCGAGGATTTCCTGCGTATGTCACGACTCCTGTATGAAATAAGATAGGTAATCCAAGTTCTTCCGCTTTTTTCCATAATGGATGATACTTTGGATCATCATATGCACTTTTTGGTATTGTTACTTTGATCATTCGGAATCC
>JAEOUK010000141.1 GCA_016839385.1 Promethearchaeota archaeon | reverse complement strand
TATAATATTGTATATCCAGAGATTCCCACTTCTTGGGACTCCATTTTGAAGAATTTTTATACTATTTTTGGACATAAATTCAAAGAATAATTTTCGTTCTTAAATTTATTATTTATTAGGTCTGTAGAAAGAACTAATTAAAACATTTTAATTGTCATCATAATAACACGTAATTATATTGAAAACTTCAAGATCCAACATTATCTCAAATGTTATTTCCCTGACATCAGGTGATTTGCTTTCTCAATTTTTATCTGTTATCGCAATAATTCTTACTACTCGTGCTTTAGGGGTTGAAAAAATTGGGCAGTATATTGCATGTTTTTCTCTTATTCGATTAACTGCATTTATTTTCGATCTTGGGTTGAATAATTGGATTCTTCGAGAGGGAGCCAGGCTGGATGTTTCTATTGGTGAATTAATTGGTAGTAACATTTTATTGAAGACATTATTATTTATACCCTGGTTCATTATTATTGAATTGATTTCATTATTGCTGAATGATTCGACTTACCCTCCTTTCTTGTTAAGAATTGCATCTATTTCATTTTGGTTTGAAAATATTTTTTTTACACTGTTAATTTATTTTAAAGTTACTTTAAATAACAAACTTACTGCATTTTTTTCAATAAATTCTGGATTATTATTGGTAATCTTCACCATATTTTTATACTCTAATAATTATTCTGATCCTTTCATTTATATATTATCAAGATTGTTTGTTTACCTTATATGTATATTAATATCATTACCTTGGATCATGAGAAAAATTAAACTCTCTTATAGTAAGAGTGTACTTTTGAGCATGTTAAAAAATTCTTTCTCGTATGCATCATCTTCAATTCTTTATACTGTTTATGGCCAGGCAGATATTACCATTATTGCAGTAGTCTTGGGCAATGATATGGTGGGCATTTATGGTCCAATCTCGAAAATTCTAGGTTACTTGTTTTCAATACCTCGATCCATTAATGGTGTTATTTTGCCTTTATTAAGTCATTATTGGAAGAAGGATAAAGAAGAATTTCTTAGAATTACTAGAAATTCATTATATTTATTAACATTCATTGGTGCTTTAATATGGTTATTTTCAGGACTTCTAGGAGAATTTCTGATACCTCAGATATTTGGTAAAGATTTTTATTTGTCCGTTTCAATATTCAACATATTAATTCCAATAGTTATGTTAAAAGCTGGCAGTTACACATTAGCTTCTTCTTTAATAGCTTTTGATTGGCAAACTCGAAGAGTAATCATTCAAACCATTGTAGCTATCGCCAACATTTTAATAAATTTACTGATAATTGTTAAACTTGGGATTGTTGGTGTTGCCTGGACTTATGTAGCAAGTGAAACTATTCTATTATTGGGCTATTTATGGCTAGTTGAAAAAAAAAGGAAAAAATTGAATATTGCTAATCAATTTTCTTCATAACGAAAATCATTTTGAAATATAATCTAAATATTCAAAAATCTTAACAACTCATGAAAATTCTACTTGTTAATTATCATTCATCAAATAATATCGGCGATTCTGCATTAATTCAAATAATTATTCGACAGTTACGACATCATTTTCCTAAATGTACAATAAGAATCGCGATGAATGATCCTAATAGTTATGACAATCAGGAATGTGTCTTAGCTTCATTTTCAAATCTATGCAAAGAAGAATGGGGAATCTCTAATCATAATTGGAATATTTTTCCCACCGTATGGTTACTCTTTAGCAGTTTTCTTTCTGCTTTTATTTATAGAAAGACGAAAAAAATCTCCTTTTTCTTATTATCAGAAAAACAAAAAAATCTTTTATCTGGTTATATAGATGCAGACATTGTTGCTAGTGTTGCAGGAAATCCATTATACAGTTCAGGAAAAATTGGCATACAATTTTTAATTTCTTTCTATACCTTGGCATTTGCAATTTTCCTAGGAAAACCTACATATCTTTTTCCCCAATCAATTGGTCCATTTAGAAGAAATTGGGAAAGGATCTTTATCAGGTGGATTGTCAATAGATCAAGGGTAACAATGATTCGAGATTCGGAATCCGCTAACTTTTTAAAAAATATAAGGGTTCATAATGAGAAGACCATACAGATACCTGATCTATGTTTTGCTATGGTGGAACCTGATGCTGAAAGTGCCGTAAATTGGCTAGAGAATCAGGGTGTAGATTTTTCAAAACATTATCCAATAATCGGTGTAACAGCAATTGATTGGTCAATACAAAACCAACATTTTTATTATCAAAAAAGATATGAAGAATCGATAATCAATGCAGTTAGTATTTTTCTTGAAAAAACTGGGGGAATTGCCATTATATTTTCACAAGTAACTGGATCGAGTTATATCGTTGATGATATGCCAGTAGCAAAAAAAATTCATTCAGGTATCATCGCTCAAGGACAAAATACATTATTAGCCAAACCAGTACTTTCCCCTCAAATCCTATTTTCTGCCTATGGAATGCTTGATATATTTTTAGGAACACGAATGCATTCTAATATCTTTGCGTTGACGCAAATGGTCCCATCTTTAGCAATTTCATACTTGTATAAAACTCAAGGCATGATGCATGATTTAGGTTTTCGACATTGGGTAATAGATATAAATGAAGTATATCCTCAAATATTAACTAAAAAATTATTACGACTTTGGTATGAAAAAGATCAAGTTAAAAAAGAACTTTCATTATTATTACCTTCTTATAAGTTTGAAGCTGACAAAGCCGGGTTGCTTATTGAAAAAGACTATAAAATGTATATCAGCAATATAATTGAAGCATGAATCCTAGGATTAAATTAGTAAAAATTATTAGTGGATTTGGTGTTGAAAGTCCATTGGGAGGGATAGAACAATTCGTCATATCTTTATGTAAAGAATTCAATCAGAATATTTTCGATATTTCAATATTTGGATTATGGAGCTATGGTTCAATCTTCGAACAATCTTGGCAGAAAGAATTGGAGGATTTGAATATTCGAACTTTATGTGGATGCGATTGGAATCCTATTCATCCATATAATAGTTTTATCAATAGTGTTTTTCAATTAAAAGACAAAATGATTGAATTTAAACCAGATATTATTCATAGCCATGGTCAATTTTGTGATGTAGCAGCCATTCTTCTTGCTAGTAGGAATCTAGGCTTATTAGCTCGTACTGTCCATGAAGATTTGGAATGGAGGGATAAGCCTCTGAGGAGGTTATTATTCTCGAATATTATTTATCCGTTATTGTTTAAAATTGAGATAGGTGTTTCAAAAAATATTACAAAAAGGTTAAGCTCTCGACCATTATCTAATTTTCTTAGGAGGAAATCAATTCAGATAAATAATAGTATAGATTTATCAAGGTTCAGTAATTTCACAATTGAAAAGAAAACAAAAAAAATAGATTTGGCATTACCTCTCGATAAACCAATCATAGGCTCTATAGGAAGATTAACTTTGCAAAAAGGATATAGTACATTCTTAAAAGCAATCAAGTTAATTATTCAAGAACAATATGACGCCTATTTCGTAATTGTGGGTGACGGAGAATATCGAGATCAGTTAAAAATTGAAGCGGATAACTTAGGAATCACTAATTATATACAATTTCTTGGTCCAAGATCAGACATAAGGGAATTGTACAAAATTATGGATATTTTTGTATCCTCATCATTATGGGAAGGATTACCTACCGTTTTACTCGAAAGTATGGCATCAGGAACCCCGATAATCGCTACCAATATCCCAGGATCTTGTGATTTAATAAATCATTATCGGAATGGATTATTGTTTCCTCCAGATTCACCAAAAGAATTAGCACAATCAATAATTCTTTTACTAAATAATCCAAAATTAAGGAAGCAATTCATATTAAATGGACAAGAAACCATTAACCACTATTCTATTAAAAATGCTGCAAAAAAATATTCAGAACTGTATTTAGATTATTAATTTAAAGAAGTCAGCCTTAATTTCTTCTACTCGCTAGATATATCAATTGATAACTTAGCATATAAAATGGTACTGGAATAACAAAACAAGGAAACCATAATCCTACTGGAATTATTTTTTTTAATTCATAACCGGTTTCAAATAACATATGAGATAACCATCGAGGAAGAAAATAATATTTATGACCCACTTCAAAAAAATATTTCTTGCTCATAAAATATTCCAGGAGTAATACAGGAAAACCTAAGGGATTGGGTGTACTTATGATTAATATTCCATTCTCTGATAACAATTGTCGAACATCTCGCAGAAATTCATATGGTTCTTCTAAATGCTCAATCAGTTCCCCACAAATTATTGTATCAAATTCTCTTTTCCCAATAATATTCAACAAATATTTAACATCACCAATGTATTTCTTATGATAATTTTGTGTAGAACTGAGTGGTTCACGTTTGTCAAAACCGACAAGTTCCTGGAAGGATAAGTATGGATTGGGGTTAATCGCATAACCAATGTCTAAACCATAATTTCCGATAGAATAACTAGAAATTAATTTCAATCTTTTCTTTGTATAACTATTAAAAATAATCGGAATTCTTGATGGCATTTCTCAACCAGGGTAAAGACTGGATTTGAAGAAGATCTTTAAGTTTTTTCACATCTCCTTCATAATATTCAATCAGTAACTCATAAGTTTCGGAGTTCATATTTATCACATCAGCTGATTTGTTTTCATTTAGTAATAGATACATTGGATCAATGAAAGTTTTAATCTTAGTTAACATTTTTGTTAAATACCGAAATTTCAAGAAATTTCGGTGAGAGAATATTTTTCCTAAATGTAAATATAAATGATGTAAGTTTGGATTCTTGATCGAATACGATCTATTATAAACAACCATCTCATAATCATTTTCATAATATCCAGCTGACAGACCAGTTAATGAACATATCTTTCTTATTTCATTTATTGGATTGTGAATAAATTCTTCATAAAGAATGACTATCCTTTGATCTGGTGAAAAATGATCAAAATATGGTACGAGATATTTATAATACTTCCCAGTACTAAGAGAACGAATTCTTAAATTATTGGGTTCTTGAATTTGATATTTTATAAATTCATCGAAGCCCATTGATACTGGAATTTTCTCAGTTTGTTTAGAAAATTTAAAAGTGGAAATTAATCTTTGAATTGGATCTCTTAATATGAATACAATTTTGGGATCTGAAACATAGCATTTGATTCTATCTGCTGTGCCATTTGAATACAAGTAACCAGGAGTTGCTTCCAAGCGATACTTTTTTGTCATACAACCAGAAAAATAAAAATTATAAAAACTAATTCCATCGATAAATGTATAAGGTGTTCTGGATTGATTAGGGTAATCATCGTCTAGAAAAAAACCGGTTTCTTTTATGCTTGAGGGACAAACATCTGGATGATCACCTAGATAATTAAATAAAGATGTTGTGCCAGCTTTTGTTGTACCTGAGATGATTATATTTGTCACTTCATCCATAATAATCTAGATAATTATTTCTTAATAATATGTAGACGGGATTTTTTTAACATGATTTGCTCATTTCTTTTGTCTACAAAATAATCATCTACTGCTTTTTTGCAACCAGACCATTTGTTGTAGTCATCGATTATCATCGTACCACCCGAAATTAAATTTGGCCAAATTTGACCTAAACATTTAAAGACAGATTCATACCAGTCGCTATCGATATGAGCAAAAGCTACTGGTTGATCTATCATGATTGTGTCTTTGTAGTAACCCTCAATTAAGGATATATAATTTTTTTCAATGGGATAACCAAAATCAATAAATCTGTCCTTGATTTCATCAATAAGATGACTCCTGTATCCATAGTATATCTTCCCACCTTTTCCAATCGCTTTCCCTTGCATGATATCTTCATATCGTTTATGAGCATCATTACCATCTAATCTGGATGGAGGAGGAATCCCTTTAAAAGTATCAAAAATTAAAAAAGTTCGACTTGGACTCTTTGATGATGCAATAACTAGCGCAGATCCCCCTAAAGCACAACCAGCTTCAATAAAAATTCCTTCCAATTTTTTGGTTTCTATGTCTTTTACGCATTGGTAGAGTTCAAGAAGTGCAGAAATACTCAAGTAAGATAATTTCTCACTATTAACACGTACTATCACTCGAAATACTTGTAGATCCCAAAAAAATATTTGTATTAAATTAAGTAATAAAGAAATCTTCTTAATCAAATTTATGGCATTAGAAATATAATTAGATAATTAATATCCAATCAGTACTGAATCTAAATTTACTATGTTATTCTCTTCCGTCTGAACGATTAACACATCCGTGCCATTTTTATTCTGGATAGGTTTTGATTTCTCAGGTGTAGGCCCAACTACTAATACATAAGCTTGAGGTTTTAAATTTACCAATTGGAAAAAACCATTAGAATCTACGCTTGCTTTTGGAAATAATCGTGTCTCTAAAACATATGTCCCTTTACCTTCATTAATATTCCCATAAAATTCAGCGGCATAAACATAGATATCACCTTCTGGCCAAATGAGTCTGATATCCTCGATTTTCCCTACAATCGAACTTAGTCCATCATCAGGAGTTATTAATGTTGGTGTAGGGATGTCAATCACTTGAGTAATCTGTGGTGTTTGATCAATATTACTGCAGCTAACTAAAATTAAGAATAACAAAAAAATTATTATATCCATTTTAAATTTCATTAGTCACCTGATGCCAATATTTGATAATTTTTCTGATTACTTCAAATCTACCCAATTTGTTAATTTAATTTATATAAATTTTATCAGATTATAATTATTATAAATCCTATCGGATTATTTTCTGATAATCGAATTAATTGACTTTAGTAAATGGAAAGAAATAATTAAAATAAAGCAGGGGTGCCTTGAATTAGCCACCCCTGCTTATTTATTAAGTTATATAACTAATATAGAGGAATTCCGGTGTAGTCTTCACCAAACTGGTAATAAGGTGCTTCAGCAGCAATTTGATTTCTTACTGTTACAGCAATTGCCACATCGCTGGAGATAATAATTGACCCATCAAAATTTCCGCTTGTATCAACTGCACCAGAACTAACTGGATTTGTGTTGATCTTATCTTTGTCGCCAAGTGGTGTTCCAGTAGAAGCGAGCACATGTGTAGCTGCAAGTGATCCATCAGCATTGTAATAGGTTGCTACAATATTCTCCGCATTTCCACCACTTATATTTTGAATTGCAATAAACGATCTAAATCCCTCTGTTTCAACACTACTAAATGTAACAAACGGAAGTGCATAAGTAGATATTGAATTTGAAGGAATCCCAATATACGCTGTTCTTGTATTGCTAGTTTCGGCATTTTGCGAATTGACCTTTATGATTGCAACGACATTACCAGAAGTTGTAGTTACAACAGTCGACCCAATAAACCCATCTGGTGCCGAGGCATGAACACAAGGATTCCTGCTTGCTTTACTTCCATCCGTCAAATCTCCTAAGCTATCGACGTATGTTGCAGAAGAGTCACGGTCATAATGTGTGATCGTAATTCCATTCGCATCCCCTCCTATTGCCTGAATTGCAAAGAATGATGTAAACACACGTCCACCACTCGACCAATTACATAAGGAGGTGGGGATATAAACTGAGCTACCCCCAGTTGATACTCCTTCGAATGCATACGCATAAACACCTACATCCTGAGTTTCACGTGCGGTGGCAACAACAGGTGTTGTATCAGATGTAATCTTCAATGAACCACTAAAATCTTGAGGTAAATCGGTATCACTAATATCGTTTGTAGAAAATATATGTGATGCTAGTGGTTCAATTGCTTGAGTATAGGAATATGTGGGTGTTGTGGAACCGGCAGAATAAAATTCCAAAGTCACATTGGTTGATTCACTGCTATCAATGTTTTGTATACCAACCAAGGTGCTAAAATCACCCAGGAAGGCTTTCTTGAGAACGGTAGGTATATAAAATGTTGTTGAAGCTTGTGATGATTGAAAACCTGTGTAAATTGACCTGGCATTCTCGTTTTCTGCAGTTCCCTCAGCCCATTCGAGATATACTGCAGCAATGGGCACATCTGAACTCAAGACAGCAGAGCCAGCAAAGCTCGGATCCAATCCACCAATACTACCAACTAAGATTTTTCCTGAGGCATTCCCAACCATATCAATCGGTGAGCCCGAAACTTTAGTTGAGCCATCATAAAAATCAATATTTAGGGTACCTGACTCTGAACTTGTATTCTGATAGAAAATCGCAGAAGTCCAATTTTGGGTAGAAGTACCTTGGGCAAGTGCATTTTGCGTTATGAGAAATATTGATAATGCAAATACTACGATCAATATTCTTAAAGTCTTTTTCATCATTAACTCCTTAGTTTTATTTGATTTTCCAACCGATTTTTGTTAAATTTACTATTAAATTATATCGAAAACAATAATCAAAAAGTATTATTCGAATTTAATGTCACCTTCATCGTACTATTGGGAATAATGTTGAATATAATATTTGAGAGACATATTGATGATTTTGGATTTGATTACCTTGTTTTCCTCCAATTGCATACAATTTTGTTTCAAGAAGGATTAACCCATAATTTATTTGAGTTCTCTTTTCTTCTAATACTTCCCAGCTTTGATTTTGAGGATTAAATCTAAAGGAATTTTGAAAATCATTGTTTTCTTTACCTCCAATTATGTAAATAATATCTGTTATTGATGCAGATCCAAATCTATAACGCTTATCCGGCATTATTTGTGAAATTTGCCACGGTTCTCCAATCAAATCTTCAATAACAGGTGAATACACCTCATTCACATCCAACCCCTCCTCCCCATCCCACCCCCCACTCACATAAATCTTCCCCCCCGCCTCCGCTGCCCCCGCATACGCCCTCGCCGTAGGCATAGGCGTACCCTCGTTCCAAACATCCTGCCTTGGGTCATAAATAAAAACCGCATCCAGGACATTCTCCCCATCAAACCCCCCAAACAGGTAAATCCTGCCCTCAAACGTCGCCAGGGCATATCCACTTACCTTCACGGGTACTGGCTCGCCTTGGGTCCAAGTCTCAGTTCTCGGATCGAATATCTCCAGCACATCCGTCATGTCCCCATTCTCTAGCCGGCCTCCGGGGATGAAGATTTGCCCACCAACGACCCCCGCATGGACATATGCAACGGGAATGGGTTTAGGTTCTAAAATATCCCAGGTATCTGTAGCAGGATCATACCGTTCATTTGCACCCAACACGCCTTCCGTTCCTTCTCCTGCGATGGCATAAATACGGTTATCATAGGCTGCTGCTGCCAATCCTGCCCGGGCGGAGGGCATATCTGCCAGCTGCTTCCAGCGGGATTCCTCGAAATCTGGACCTACAAC
>JAEOUK010000036.1 GCA_016839385.1 Promethearchaeota archaeon | reverse complement strand
GATAATACTTTGAATATGATTTACTCTCCAGAAAATGGAGAACGATCTGCTGGTTTAGGAGAATCTACCTTAAGTATACCAAAATGGATTGAAAACGTGAATGAACTGTTTCCAAAGAAGATAAAAGAAGTTATGGAAAAAGATTTAGTGAAAAAATCCGACATCAAAGATTTACTGGACAATCCTGAATTATGGGAAAAAGTTGAGCCCTCCATAGAAATGGTAAATACTATAATTGCAATGAAACATCTTCTCCCCTCAAAAGTGAAACAAGCTGCTAGACAGATCGTGAAAAAAGTTGTTGATGATTTAAGAGATAAATTCAAGCAGAAAGCTCATAGACATATCGTGGGGGCTATTAAAAGAGACCAACATACACCCATCAAAGTCTTTAGAAATTTGGATTGGAAACAAAGTATTCGTCGAAATTTGAAAAATTATGATCCTAATATTAAGAAATTAATTATGGCTGAGCCGAGATTTTTTAGTGCAGAAAAGAAAAAGAAAAATTGGCAATTTATCGTTTTGGTAGACGAATCCGGTTCTATGGGAGATTCAATTATATATTCCGTGGTAATGGCATCTATTTTTACAACATTACCAGCAATTCATACAAATCTCGCGATATTTGACACACAAGTAGTTGACCTATCCGATAAATTGGATGATCCTGTGGAAATTCTTATGAGTGTACAACTAGGTGGGGGAACAGATATTACTAAAGCAGTTAGATATGGACAATCTCTTATTAAAAAACCCAAAAAATGTATAATGGTAATTATAAGTGATTTTATTGAAGGTCGAGATTATCAAAGTCTTACAAGTGCATTAACCAGCGTTTTGGAAGGTGGCACACAAATTTTAGGGATAGCTGCTTTAGGATATAAAGGTGAACCGTCCTATAACCATAATTATGCAAAAACAATGAGAAAAATGGGGATAGATCTAATCGCTTCCACACCAGAAGCCCTTCCAGAAATTATAGCTAAACTCATAACCAAGTGATCAAATTTTCTTGTAACTCACTAAGCTCAATATTTACACATAATTAGTCCGACCAAAAACATATTAACAACTTAAGTACTTATTTTAGTGTCTTTGGTGATCTTATGACAACAAAAAGTAATTTCAAGGTCTTAATTGTTGTTTTTACTCTTCTCTCTATTGGTATGTTCAGTTATAATGCAGTAATCCCTGTAAAAGCTTATTCAACCCATAGTCCGATATTTATACATAATAACGCAGAATTTCATTCTACCGCAATTGCCTTTTCTTGGGAGGGCGATGGATTAACTGCTGCAACAGCGTATATTATTGAAGATTATGAAATCACCGATGATATATATGAACTAATTGTTATTGAAAATACAAATGTTTTTTTCGAGATACGTAATTGTTTTTTCGATACAGTATATGGTGGTTCATATGATTTAGATGCAATCTATCTTAAAAATGTCCAAAATGGAGTCATATACAACAACACCGTAAAATATAGCAGACATGGTATTTTTGTTGACGAAGGTTGCTCAAATATCGTAATCGATACTAATTTCATCAATGATACCTCTCAAAGTGGTCTTCGTGTTAATAATTCGCAATCGATTAAAATAATCAATAATACGATCTCAAATAGTGTACATCACGCAATTTGGATAAATAATACAGCAAATTCTATCATTAATGAGAATAATTTGACCGAATGCTATAACGGGATATGGATTCTAGGGGGTTCAGTTGGTAATAATATAACTAGCAATAAAATAAATGGGACTACTAATGGAATTTGGGTTACAAATTCTTCTGTATCTAATAATGTATGGTATAACGATGTAAATCAATCGACTTTCGGGATAGTAATTGCAGATCAGACTACTAACACAAACATAGTAAATAATACATTATACAATTGCACGGAACATGGTCTATCTTTTGATGTAACTACTTCCTTAAACAATGCAACAGGAAATTCATTTTTCAACAACAATCTTGAAGGATTATCACAATGCATCGATAACGGAACCACGAACTTAATTGATTACAATTATTGGAATGAATGGACATCTCCAGATGTAGATATCAATGGAATTGTCGATATTCCATATATTATTGAAGGATTAAGTACAAACTCGGATCCTCATCCTCTAACAGCATCCAACCAATATGTTGAGCATATTCTGACAGCAGCAGCGATTGTCTCCCCAATGACCAGTTCATTTGTAAATGGTTCTGTCACAATACTTTGGACAGCAGCTTATGATACATTTGATCACGATCTTCTTTACAATGTATCTTATCGACAAAATTTGGCCTCATGGATACCTATAAATGTTGAGATTAATGAGACAAGTGTGGTTTGGATGACATCCGAATCTTTAGACGGAACCGGCTATCAAATTCGTGTGGTTTCTTATTGCAAATATGGACTTGAAACTGAAACTATATCTGGTTTTTTTGCCATCCGCCATCATTCATTAACTTCTCCAGCTTTCATAACTTCGATAAGTGGTAGTGTTGTGAGTGGGATCTTTACGATACTATGGACCCCTGCAGAAGATGATTATCCTGATCACATTGTCACTTATGATATTTACTATCGGCATAATCTCAGTTCTTGGATAAAAATTGGAGATAAAATCACTGATCCTAGTTTTGATTGGGACACTCTGACCACACATCCGGGATCAGGATACCAACTTCGAGTTATTGCCCTTTGTGACCATGGATTGGCCCAAGAAATAATATCAGGATATTTTACAATTGAACATGAACCTGTAAGAGAGTTTCCATGGATCTATATTATAGCAGGTATCGGATTGGCTGCAATTCTCGGTCTTTCGATTAGCCTTGGAGTTGTGAGTGGTAAATTGAGAAAAACCAGAACTGCAAAAGGTATAGAACCAGCTCCGAAACCACAAAGTGTTAAAAAACCTAGTGCTAAACCAGATTCTAAATCTGATCTCTCAAAAGAAAAAAAATCTGAAATCAAAACAGAAGAAAAAACCGAATCTACGTCTAAATCAACCTCTAAACAACAATAAAATGATAAAATAAAAATAACGGAAGTTTGATATAGTTGAATCTATCAAAAAAAAAATCAGTTTTTTTCCTTTTTTCTGCAATTTGCTTGACTGGCTTATTTTTCGAAATAACACTTTTGCCAAATTCTACAATATTGCCAAAATTAGCATACATTGATCACCCTATCACGATATTAATTGATGGAAACCAAGATTTTAGTAATCAAGCAAGTTTGAATGGTTGGAATGGAGATGGTTCTGAACTTACACCCTATTATCTAACTGGATTGAATATAACAAATTCTAGTCTGGTACCTTTGATATCTATAGCAAATACTGATGTATATTTCAATATAACGAGTAATTTCTTATCAGGTGGAACTTATGGGATTTTACTCAATAATGCTACTAATGGGGTGATATGGGATAACTCTATTACCAATGCAGTAGATTCTGGAATTGAGTTGAGTCAATGTAAATACATTCTTATTGATAGAAATGAGATTTATGAAAACTCTCTTCATGGGATATATCTCACAAACACAAATGATACAAATATTTTTAATGCGACT
>JAEOUK010000140.1 GCA_016839385.1 Promethearchaeota archaeon | reverse complement strand
TTATATGCTAACCCACTGGCGTTCCTATCTCATATGGGCAGGAGGAAGCAATAAAATTGGAACGATTGGCTATGTGAATGCGGCATTCGAGTTGAAGAAACAAATTGAAGAAGGACTTCTTCCTGAACCCGATTACATTTTCACCACTACAGGCAGTTCGGGAACAACTGCGGGTTTACTATTAGGTTGTGAACTTGCAGGATTAAAAAATTCGAAGATAATTGGAGTAACTGTTAGTTCAAAACAGTTTGCTAGTCAGAAAAATGTTCTAACCTTAGCTACCAATTGTTTGAAATATCTAAGAAAATTTGATAATACTATTCCTTTTGTTTCTACAAGTACTCTAAATATGAGATTAGAAATAAATACAAATTATTTCGGGGGTATATATGGAATTACTACGGATAAGGGGCAACGAGCAGTTGATCTTATCAAAAAAACAGACGATATTACACTTGAAAACACCTATACGGGAAAAACACTCTCAAGTTTGATAGATTTCATCAACCAAAATCGAGAGACTTTAACTGGAAAAACAATTCTCTTCATTAATTCATATAGTAGCGTCGATCAATCTGAAAAAGTGAGGAACTTAGATTATCTTAACCTAGATAAAAAACTCCATCGATATTTTGATGGAACAATTCCATTGAGTAACAAAGTAGTAAAGATTGAGAGTAAATTCAAAAATTCTTAATTTTGTTATTTTTCTTTTGGAATATGAATTTTTATAGTGAATTCTTTTGCCACAGCACTGTAATATTTCATCTTTACATTATATTCGGATCGTTTCTGATTACTTT
Organism: Promethearchaeota archaeon; assembly: GCA_016839385.1. Next base: position 1,210 of record JAEOUK010000140.1, on the reverse strand, counting down.
TGAATGCTAGTTTATTTCGAATAAGATCATCAATATGTCTTTTAATCGTTCCAGGATTGATAGCTGTAGCATTTGTCAATTCTTGGATAGTCATTTCGTCTTTTTGTATCAGTAGCGTTAAAATGCGTTTTTTATCATCATGAAGAAGAATTCTAGCAATTTCTGGACTGGTTATTAACAAAGAATCCTGAACCAATTCAGGTTTCCAATCCATATCAATAAAATCCTCCTTCTTTTCAGACATCATCTTTTCCCTTTTTTAATCTATTGGTTTAAATCGCTCAAATTCGACGTTATAATACATTCCAGCACCTACGATATATTGCAAGGGCATTCCAATGAACATATTTATCAGCATGAAAATTATCCAGAATATTCCAAAGAAAGGTGTATGCAATATTAATGAGAGTGACCCAAAAATGTAGATAGGAAGTTGGAACGCTAGGAAAAATAAAGCCCATGTTCCAAAAACTCTTCCCGCATGCCCTTGTAGAATCCTATAGTTTTCAGTAAACGCATGGTTTAACTTTCCTTGAGAGGTAATACTTGGGAACACCAGCATAAATAGACTATAAAAGAGATATGACAGGACCAATCCAAGGGTTTCATAAATTAACACTTTATCCCAAGTCATATCTTGAAGTGCACCTTGAACTCTCGGATGAATAAGCATGCCTTGAATTGCATTTGGGAATCCAAACACAACCAAGGATGTAAGAGCATATTTCCACCAATGTTTTGAAAGATATTTGAAGGCATTTCGGAACTCGGTGAATTCGTCTCCTGAATCAATTATATCAACTGCTAATCCATTTGCGGTCGTCAGGAAAACCCAGATAAATCCACTAAAGATTGCTATGAAAGCACCCCCAATATAACGAAATGGTTCATTCTCGGGAGTCTTCCCAGTAATTAACCAGTACACAAATCCTATGCCGACGATAACAAAAAAAATGATTAAGGTGAGTAGGATTGCAAACAATTGCACTTTCAAAAACGGTTTGTAATTTTTAAAGAGGAGCTTAAGGGAATATTTCAAATCTGAGGAAGATTCACGATTCATGTCTTTCATATACATCGGTAAGTTTATCATTTTTTTGGAGGAGATAAATAAAAAAATTAGATATTTGCTTTGTTTTGACGGTTTCTATAGATCAAATATGCAGCTGCAAGAAGCACAATTGAGTACACTAATAATCCTATTGCAGCT
>JAEOUK010000139.1 GCA_016839385.1 Promethearchaeota archaeon | reverse complement strand
ATTCTCCAAGCCGTTATATCCAGTTTACATATGATGTGTGTGAAAGAACTAAACCAAATCGTAACTCGATGTTACAGGATCTAGATCATGGGCGGAAAACAGAGATTGATTTTATTAATGGTAAGATTGTGGAATACGGAAAAAAATATGGTATTTCTACACCAATAAATGATGAATTAACTCAAAATATAAAAAACTTAGAAAAAGCCTGAAATTTTATGTCACATTCGGATGTTCTTGGGGATTTTTCGCAAAGTAGATAAGCCATTTCGCCACTGCACTGAAGATCGGCTCGATATTGATGTCTCGTTTACTGCTACACCATACATTCATGATTAATTTTGCCGCATCAGCGTAATTGTCAGCTGTGGGTAAATCTACTTCGTGACCAGGAAGATCATATTTTGTACCTACTAGAACGATCGGGATCATTCCTGCAGATGTTCGAATAATGCGTAACCATTCTGGAATTTGTTGAAAAGTAGCGTAATCAGTGATATCATAACACACGATTGCTCCAGAAGCTCCTTTACAGTAATCTCCTAGTACAAATCTAAATCGCTCTTCACCAGCAAAGTCCCAGAGTTGCATCTTAACATGCTCTCCGGTATCTAGTTGTACCAATTTCATGGAAAAAGCAGCTCCAATAGTCATTTTGTGATCTTCTGAAAACGTTCCTGAACAATATCTTTGAATTAATGCTGTCTTTCCGACACCACCAGCTCCAGCAACAACGACTTTGAATATGTATGTATCTGCCAATCTAATTAACCTCAATTTTCCGAAATCAATCGAATAATGTAACTCCAAGAATACTTGGTCAATTTAATACCGTTTTGTAAGGTACCTATGAATAATGAACACGATGCTTAATGTGTGATGTCTAGTATTTCTTTATGTATTAAGAGATCTTGACTCTTTCAGTTGTCAAGATGGGTCTAAAAGAAAGTAACAGTACGGAAATTGCAATAAAGAAAAAAAGAAGATAAGTTGATTATATTCTTTAAATTGCTCTACGTAATGCAGCAAGACATATTTCTTCACAAGAGTCCAAAATCTTAGAACTCATATCTAATAAAACTTGAAATGTTAGTAATTTAGGGTGAGAATCAATTTCGGTCGCATCTACTATATTCTCTATTTCACGTTTTTTCGGTTTCAATTCTTCAATTACTTTAATCGTTTTAATGGCTTTTTGTGTATTATTAAACAAGAAAGAATCGATTGCGTTCCTTACTTGTTCATCAAGTACTTTTTTCAGGAATGGAAAGATGCCAAAAGTATCAGGGGGTATATTGTGTTTATTAATTGTGTTTATTATGTACCTGTCAGCTTCTCCAATTTTGTAAATTGCTGAAATATAGGAGAAGAAATCAACCACATCTTGTAAGGTTAAATTCATTTTGACGAGAGCAATAGGATGCAACAAAGTTTTTCGGTGTTCACGTATGATTCGATAGTGATATTTTTTTATGTTTTCCCATTCGATGTCTCCGTCATATTTCTCATTAGTATCATCTGATTGCATTCGCTTCAAGAGAATTTCGTTCAACTCTATCACTAGATCGCTAATCATTTTTACTAAATTATACACATTGGAACTTTCTACGGACATAACATTTTTAATTAATATTTCAGTAGGATTAATCCCCATAATTTCTAACCCCATCATTGGTTCTAGTATTTTTTCCAATTCTCGACGAATACCTGGGTGAAAATCCTCTGTAGATTTAATGCGAATGACATCCCATCCATCTAAAAATTTAGTTAACAATCTCAACCGAATATTTTCCATGTCATCAATATCTTTTATCTTTATTTCAGTCTTTAATTCTTCCATATCTGGTTGAAGGTCCAGAGGGACAATTGTAAGTGTTCCATCTTGATTAATTTGTAAGCTAACAACTTGATCTGCTGTAAGGTTATTTTGTTTGACCCATTTTCGAGGTAAACTGAGGATAAGAGTTTCACTACTACCCCATTTGATTAATTTACGTTGCTGAGAAATTTAGGACACCTATATTATTGGTAATCGGATAATGATTAAACGATATATGCACTAAAAAATCTTTTTGATTACAATCAAATTCCTTTAATTTTTTGATGCAAGGGACAGTGAGTTATACATTTAGAACAATGGATACATGGGGATTCGGATGTAGATTCTATAATAGGTATATATCTAAAACCTTCTTTTTCAATTCGAATTAAATGTTGGGGACATATATCTTGACAAACACCACAGTTAGCACATTCTTCCGCTTTTGAAATTAGTGCTAGTATTGAATTCAAGAACTTTGTTGTATTCTTTTGCGATGTAGTAGTTTTTAGAGTAAAGGTCCCTGATTCATGTATAACTAATTCAAAATGTCTATTTGAAAAGTAGATTTTATTCTCTTTGACTTGATTTGTACCTGGAATAGCCTGCATTAAATTAGAGACTACATTTAGATGAACAGGTAGTAGTATTTTCCCAGAAACCGAAATATCATATCCATTAGAACTAAACTCAATTAATGGTTGAGGTTCAAATCCAAATGTGGAATAATCAATACCATGTTTTTGGAAATAATTCTTCCATTGTTGATCTAGATGCCGGAATCTCCACAATCCATATTTTTCCCAAGAATCAGGTAAATTTTTCCGCTTTGCATAAGATTTCAACCACTCATCCCATTTTTGCATTAATTTTGGGTGTAATTTTCGTAATATTTTTAGAGACGCAAGATCGGATGCTGGGCATAGATAACACCCAATTCTCTCAAATTCATTGTAATACATGGGATTTACAGGTACTTGAATTGAATTTCCATTAACGATATGGGGATGATATAAGATATACAACCATACTTCCAGTGCATTCCAATTTTTTATGGGAGCTGCTGCAATTTGT
>JAEOUK010000138.1 GCA_016839385.1 Promethearchaeota archaeon | reverse complement strand
TAAATGCAAGTGATGCAAGGGGGATTGATGTTATACGAACCTTAGTTAAAGAATTCGCAAAAACTATTGTAACTGAAGATATACCTTTTAAAATTATTATTTTGGATGAAGCTGATCATATGACTAGTGCTGCTCAGCAAGCTCTTCGTCGGACTATGGAAAATTATACACATATATGCCGAATGATATTGATATGTAATTATTCTAATCAAATTATACTTCCAATTCAATCACGATGTGTAGTTTTTCGATTTGGGAAACTAGGAGAAGATGAAATCAAAAAACGGATCGAATATATAGCCAAATCAGAGAAGATCAAACTCACCTCCTCAGGACTGGAAGCATTATATTATGTAGCAAATGGAGATTTACGGAGAGCTGTGAATTATTTACAAGCTAGCTCTTCGATAAATAAAACAATCGAAGAAGAAATTGTATACAAAATCGCTGGTCGGATTTCTCCTGAAGAAATCCGTAAAATGATAACAACTGCATTAGAAGGTAAATTAATGGAATCAAAGCGAATATTGGATAGCTTAACATTAGAATATGGATTAAGTGCCCGGAATCTCCTCTCTCAAATGCATAGCGAAGTATATGACATGGATATTGAAGAAATTTTGAAAATGCGTATAATCCGAATTTTAGCTCAAATCGAATATCGATTAAGTAGAGGAGCCACCGAAAAAGTGCAACTTAGTGCGATTTTAGCAAAATTAAGTTTATTGAAGTGATTTTTTCAGATATTCGGACATCGTTTGTTCAAATTTCCATTTTTCTATCCAAGCTGATAATCGATTATGTAATTTCTCCTTAGACTTCATGCAATCTTGAAAAATTATATAAGATGGGTACATTATATCCCATAATACCAACCCACCGGCATCCACTGGCTCGATTTTTAAAGAATATAATGTATCTCCTGGATCAAATAGAGAATTGATTACATTTTTTGTCCAACTAGATTTTCCAATTTGAATCAATACTCTCATCATTTTCCTTATCTGATGCCATAAAAAGCTTTTTGCAATGAACTTAAAAATGAATAAATCTCCAAATTGTTCAAATTCAATTTTATCCACTGTACGAACAGTATTCTTATTTTCCTCCAATTTTGAGTAATTTCGAAAATCATGTGTGCCAGTGAGTTTTGATAGTGAACTGTTTATTAATTTAAGGTTTAATTCTTTTAACGAATCTAAGTAGAAATATCTATATTCTCGTTGTGAGGCTTGATATCTGGGGTGAAAATCCATTAAATTTTCAAAATTATTAACAAGCATTGAGCTCCAAATGATTATATCTTCAGGTAGTGAAGAATTAACTTCGATTGGATAAAAATTGTCACGTTGGTTGAAAATGCCATACGTCATACTACGTGCATGTACTCCTGCATCCGTTCTTCCTGCACTATGTATACTTTGTTTACTCAACTGTTCATCATTGATATATCCTTTTACATGCAATGCTCTAAGTATTTCACCTTCTATCGTGTGTAATCCAGGTTGTCGTTGTGATCCATGATAATTTGTACCAAAATACCACACTTTGAATAGAGTATACTTAGTCATTTTAATCCCATTTCAATGAAAACCTGCAAATTTTATCTCCGTTTGCAACACACTGTAATTCCATTATGGAAAACACAATTCCAAGTTTTTTTTCTAAAACGAGCTTTAAAAATTCCTTAGTCAAAAAACATAATTTTCTATGCATATTGGGAAGATAAAATACTTCCAAATTATCTTCGATATCAAATAGGATTTGATCTTCACTTTTTATGACATTTTTTACATAACCTAAATCATTTGACTTCCAAAAGGTCTGAAATTCGTAAATGATCCCTTCTATACTTTTAGAATTGAATACATTAGTGTATCTATCTCCCAATATTCTCCCTACTCGTCCCAATATTTCTTCTCTGTTTTTCGTAAACACATTTATGGTTGTTATAAATGCCGTAATCCATGTTTTTAATAAATGTTCTTTAAACCCTGGAGAATTAATTGATTCCTCATCTCCACAATTTCTGAGGATTTCACATGAAATTGAAAGAGAATCACCAAACTCAGTTGATCGAATATTCATTTGTCTATCTAAATACACAGTTACTGAGTGATAGGGTTCACCATGAACAAAACGATATGGAAATGGAAAACTTTTATTTTCAAATATATTTTCAGGAAGAGTAAATCTAACTGTTTCTTTGCAATATTTACAATCTACTTCTACTTCTCTTGTAGATTTGTTTATTTTATACATTTAGATAGGGAGGGAAAATAAAACGTAATAAATTTTACATTTATCATTTTAGGTTATATTCCACTCTTATTGATTCAAATTTTGAATGGAAACCATCCAATGTTTGTAAAATACCATAATTAATTCCAAATATTATATTTTGAACAAATTGCTTCAAACCTACTCGTTTGTTATTAATAAATAAAGTGACTTGAGTAATTGGATCCATGGAAGAATCTGTAATTGCTGT
>JAEOUK010000137.1 GCA_016839385.1 Promethearchaeota archaeon | reverse complement strand
GATGCATTTCAAAAGAAGGGAACTGCGATTATTGAATCTAATCAGAAATCAATTGATAAAGGGTATGAGATAGGAAAAGAACTGGAATCCAAACATGAATACCTCAAAGAATATGAGGTGGAGAGAGATTTTAACGTTATTAATGATCTGATACTAGATGGAACCCAAGCAATTGGATTAGGAGCTATTGCAGGTGGATGCAATTATGAATGTTTTTACCCAATGGCTCCAAGCACTGGTATTGGAACATTTCTTGCTCAAAACGCTTTAAAATTCGATATTATTGTTGATCAAAGCGAAGATGAAATTTCCGTGATTAATAAAGCTCTCGGTGCGTCGTATGCAGGTGCAAGGTCCCTTGTTACTACATCTGGAGGTGGGTTTGCTTTAATGACTGAAGCATTGAGTTTGGCAGGTATGTTAGAGCTACCTATTGTTATTGTGAACGGAATGCGTCCAGGACCAGCCACTGGTATGCCAACACGAACTAGCCAAGAGGATCTTCGACTAGTATTACATGCTGGTGCAGGTTTTTTTCCAAGAATAATTTTTGCTCCTGGAACAATCGAAGATTCATTTTATTTAACGCAGGCTGCGTTTAATTTAGCACAAAAATACCAAGTACCAGTAATAATCTTAACAGATCAGTATTTAGTAGATAGTTATTACAATATTTCAACCCTAGATATAGAGCCTTTAAAAATCGAAAAATATTTTGAAAAAACTCAAGAACATTATCAACGCTTTAAATTCACTGATTCAGGAATAACTCCAAGAGGAATACCGGGTTATGGAGATGGGTTAGTAGCTGCTGACTCCCACACCCATACTGAGGAAGGAATGATAACCGAAGATCCTGACATACGAAATAATAACGTTGAAAAGCGGTTTAGAAAATTAAAACTTCTTCAAGAAGCCTCCATCCCTCCCAAATTTATTGGAAATATTAAGAAAATGAATTATTTAACCATTAGTTGGGGGAGTACTTTTCATTTAATTCACGAAGCATTAGAAAAAATCAGTCGAGACGATATTGGTTTTCTGCATTTCAACCAAGTATATCCTATTCACTCAAGTGCACAAAAATACTTGAAAAAAGCAAAAGTAAAAATTGCAATAGAACAGAATCCATCGGGAGAATTTGCTAATCTTTTGGAAAACGAAATCCATATCCCTGTGAATGAAAAAATCTTGAAGTTTAGTGGGTATTCATTCTCTGTGGAAGAGATCGTTTCGAGAATTACGAAAGTCATTGATGGAGGAAAAGAATAATGCATACTAAATTTGATAAAGATGTGGATATACATTGGTGTCCTGGTTGTGGGAATTACTCTTCTCTTCGTATTTTAAAGGAAACTCTAGAAGAATTAGGTTTTGAGCCAAAAAATACTGTTATTGTATCTGGAATTGGTCAGGCAGGAAAAACACCTCACTTTTTAAATGCAAATTTCTACAATGGCTTACACGGACGATATTTATCTGCAGCTCTTGGGATAAAAGCATCAAATCCTAATTTGAACATTATTGCTATTTCAGGTGATGGTTGCACCTTGAGTGAGGGAGGAAATCATTTCTTGCATACAATTCGATATAATCCGAATATCACCAATATTATATCCAATAACGGAGTATACGGATTGACAAAGGGACAGGCATCTCCTACAAGTTCCTTGGGATTTAAGACCAAAGTCCAAACATTTGGTGTGATTAATGAACCCTTCAATGCCCTCGCAGTTGCTATATCTCTAAATGCATCATTTGTGGCTCGTGCTTTTGTTGGAGATATTGAAGAAACTAAAGTAATTCTCAAACAAGCAATCCAGCATAAAGGATATGCACTCATTGATCTATTAAGCCCATGTGTTTCATTCAATAAGATTAATACTTATAAATGGTATAAAGAAAACTCGTATTATCTTGATAAATCTCATGATCCATTGGATCGTGAAGCAGCTGTGAAAATTGCTATAGATTTGAAGAAATTAGCTCTAGGGGTAATTTACCGAAATAAAATTCGAGCTGTATACGAGGAAAATATCAAGGTTTATGATTATGAGTCCCGTCCTTTGTTCGAACGGGATTTAGATAAAAAGAAATTAGAGGAATTAGTAAATTCATTTCGTTAAAGGTAAGAAAATGAAGGTTGAAAAATTCGATGCAGTTGTGGTAGGAGCCGGATTATCAGGGCTCCGAGCAGGACTGGAATTATCAAAGGAATGGAATGTGGCAGTAATAAGTAAAGTATATCCCGTCAGATCACATTCAGGTGCAGCTCAAGGTGGCATAAATGCTGCACTTGGAAACAGACCAGACAATAAAGAAGATACTCCAGAACGTCATGCTTACGATACGGTCTACGGTAGTGATTATCTTGCAGATCAAGATGTTGTTCAATTTATGACAAAGGAAGCTCCAAAAATTGTTATTGAGTTTGAATCTATGGGAGCACCTTTTTCTAGACTGGAATCTGGGTTAATAGCACAGCGTCCCTTTGGAGGAGCAGGATTTCCTCGTACCTGTTATGCTGGAGATCGCACAGGACATGCGTTATTACACACTTTGTACGAACAATGTGTTAGAAAAGGTGTACAATTTTTCAATGAGTACTTTTTGGTCGACTTGTTCAAAGCGGATGGAAAAATCGCGGGATTAATTGCATTAAATATTCAATCTGGAGAATTTATTTCTTTCCGTGCTCCCTATGTAGTGGTTTGCACAGGTGGTTTCGGTCGAGTTTACAAGGAATCCACCAACGCTGTCATCAATACGGGAGATGGAAATGG
>JAEOUK010000026.1 GCA_016839385.1 Promethearchaeota archaeon | reverse complement strand
CACTTGTATCACATCCGCCAGAAATTAAACAGCCAAGAGTTCCTTGCGCAATTAATCCATCCAACGTTTCTCGCAACTTCTTTTCCGAAGAGACATCATACATATGCGCAAGATACCGAGTATGACAATGCTCACAATTCAATTCACATGCAGATCCGGTAACACTCAGTGATACAAATTGCTTGCCCGGAATAAAAGAACTGATATTTGCATTAAAATTTCTTTTTAAAATATCCTTAGTTAAATTTGAATAAATTTCTTTGAGGTATTTCGGATATGTAGATATTGGAATGACGCCTTTGGGCATTTTCACCTGATGGTTCTCCAAGTATGTTCGAATATATTCTGCATCAATCTCCATTAGTATCACCATTATGGGATTTTATTCAACCATCCTTGATTTAAATAGCGAGTCTCCTTTAAGGAGTGAATCAATTCATGCTCGTGGGGAGTTAGATTACCGTATTCACAAGTGATTCCATAAGTTTCCTCGAATCCTTGGATCATGTTGGTTTGAAACTCTTCATCAGAAAGAAAAGTTGCTTCATTCCTATCAAATAATCCCGTAACTTTAGTTCTGACTGACCTAACCATTTTACCTTTAGTTACACCCTCAGGAGCTTTTAAAATTGTATACATGAGTTCAGGGTCAACATGCATCAATAAGGTGCCATGTTGAAGGATAGTTCCTCCTTTCCGTGCTTGGGCATTTCCCGAAATTTTTTTATCTTCAAGAAATAAAGCTGGACAATGTATCACACCGGGATCAATGCAAAATCCCATGCGATTCAATCCATTGATTAATGCATGTGTAATAACTGAATAAGATTCTGAAACACCAAAAAAAGTATTTGGCATCATTCTCGTAAAAATTTCTCTTAGATCTTCTTCGGAAGCAACAACTGCATACGTAATTTCTGATTGAAAATCATGATACACAGCTCCTCCTCCACTTATTCTTCGGACAATATCAACATTATGTTCTAATGCAGCATCAATATCGATTTCTAGCCTTAAACTTTGATTTCTCCCAATAGAAGCGCAGGAAGGATTCCATCGATAAAATCGGATAGTGTTTTGTACAACATCTTCAGTTCGGGCTTGTAAAATTGCTTCATCAATTGCCATATTGGTAAAACCATTGGACACTAGGAATGGCAAAACCCTCCATTTCTGATTCATTGTTGCTCTCTCCTACAAAAACTTTCTAATTCTTGAAAAATAATTCTTTTTTCAGAATCTGTCAAGGTTCGTGGAAAATTATATTGTTCTTCTCTAGGAGTCGAAGTGTAATAAGGACGATTACATCCAGGACATCCTGAGGTTTCAAAAGGAGAACTAATTGCTATTATACGTTTTAATTCCACTCGATCAATAGGAAATTCGGAGATATCACCGTTATCTTTAAATTTAATATCGTCAAACGACCATTTTTGTGTATCCAGCAAATATTTACTTAGTTGCGACTTCCTAAAAGAAATTAAATTAGGACGAGAAAAAGATTCGAATCGTGTTTTTTGAATAGGATAAAATGCAAATAATCCAGTACGGATCCCCAATTCTTTCATTTGCTGGATGAACTGAACTATCTCGTATTCTGATTCGCCCAATCCAACAATTAGATGGGTACTTACAAACTCTCTACCAAAAATCTCAACCGATTTTTTAAGCAAACGGAGATGTTCATTCCAAGAATATGGACCTTCACATTCTGAACCTTTTGTTTTTTCAAATAGAGCAGGAGTAGCACTATCCAACGCAAAACAGATACGATCTACTCCAAGATTTTTATATTCCTCTATTTTTTCTTCCTTTACAGGAGGAATAGCGATCGAAATCGGAATATAAGTAACTTGTTTTAGGTTTTTCAGTATCTCATCAATCTCTTCTTCAAAGTGTTCATAAAACAAGCTTTGGATGCAAATCCTTTGGAATCCATTTTTTGCGGTAGAAAATCGTGGAAAATGACTCTTGAAAATAGTTAAAACTTCTTTTAAGTTAAATACTGGCCATAATACTCTGGATAAATATTCTTGATCGTCCTCGGAATCTGT
>JAEOUK010000136.1 GCA_016839385.1 Promethearchaeota archaeon | reverse complement strand
GTTAAGAGGGTATATCTCAACATTTGTTTATAGGCTTTATCTTATTTTTAAATGAAGTTTGTTTTTAGGGATGTAAAGCGAAGATTAAACAATAGAAAATTAAGAAAAATACTCTCTCGTATTTTATTTCAAATATTTTCTAAAGCATACGGCAACTCGATCAATCGGATTTCTGTTCCCGTTGCTTTCACGAACTTGCGAAAATCTTCATTTTTCAATTGCAGTGTTTCCGTATTCAGATTCGGGTGAACACACAGAATTTGTGCATCCCAGAGCTCTTTTTCTAAAATAAACACAGCACGGTGATTTTTATCATTCACCAATCCTAAAGGAGAAACCGCACCGGGTGTTAATCCCAAAATGTCCATGAGTGCTTCATCATCTGCAAATCTAATATTAGGAGCCCCTATTAATTTTCTAAAAGTTTTAAGATCTAACCTTTTCTTCGCAGGAATTGTAATCAGGTAATAATCATCTGTTTTTTTGTTACGAACAAATAAATTTTTGATATGGGTTCCGGGAATATGCCCACAGTGGATTTCTGCTTCAGGAACTGTGAAAACTGCTGTATGACTATATAAAACATAATGGATATTGTTTTTATCAAGCCAGTTTTCTAAATTTTTATCCAAATTCAATCATTTTCGTAAATGTATAGATAATAAAAAAGATTGGGAAGTCAAATTCAACCATATTCGACATTTTAATTGAGTAGTTAATCCTTCTATCCTCCACTTTACCAATTATTTTTTAATTCAATGAACCATCTTCACTTATATAACGAATTGTGAAACATCATATGTCTCAATTTCATTATCAATCCGCTAAAGTGCCAACTTTTTATTATATCGGTGTTAGTACGGGGAAATCTTCAATTAAACGTGTTTTTCCCGCATGGGCTGAGCATCTAGGTTTAGGTGGAACCCCATTTATAGTAAACGATTGCAGAATTCATGATGAACCAGAAATATATCGTAAAGTCGTCAAATTTCTCAAGGAAGACGAACACTCGCTAGGTGCATTGGTAACATCTCATAAATTAGATCTATTCCAAGCTGCGCGAGAGTATTTCGATGAAGTAGATTCTTACGCTGAGTTATTGGGAGAAACAAGTTGTATTTCGAAACGCAGTAAAAAACTCTGGGCACATGCGAAAGATCCCATAACTGCCGGATTATCATATGAAGCATTTGTACCGAGCGATCATTGGCAACAAACTGGAGGAGAGATGTGTATTATTGGTGCCGGTGGTGCTTCCCTTGAACTAACATGTTATCTGATGGAAAATTTACCAAGTACTAATTGGCCATCCACAATACATGTAACTAATCGCAGTAAAGCTCGTTTGGAGGAAATGAAAAAAATCCATGAAAAAATCAATCCTGGAATTAAGTTTACATATAATCATTGCCCAAAATTTGAACAGAATGATAAAATTGTAAACAATCTTAAACCATATTCACTAGTAATAAATGGAACTGGATTGGGGAAGGACTATCCCGGTTCTCCAGTGACAGATAGTGTTGAATTTCCCAAAAATGGGATGGTGTGGGATTATAATTATCGAGGGGATTTACATTTCCTTGTGCAAGCTCGTAAACAACAAGAAGAAAAAAATCTACACGTTGAAGATGGATGGATATATTTCATTCATGGATGGACTCGAGTAATTGCTGAGGTATTTCATATTGATATACCTACAAGTGGACCTGAGTTTGATGTTATTTCCCACATCGCTGCGGAGGTTCGATAACCATGACAGAAAAAAACAAGAAAATCGATATAAAACTCACTGATAATGCTACATCTTTATTTTTTGACTTAAAGACTGGGAGATCACCTAATATTCCTACAACCAAGCGTTTACTTTCAAATATGAAAGGGATGTATAACGATGAGAAAACATATGCAAGTACGATTGAAAAAGAAGATCCTGTAATTTATGAATTTTATGAGTTGGGAATCCCTGAATCGTCAGCAGAATTAGCCTATGGGACAACCATATTAAATCCCGGCAAGATTGGGGATGAATATTACATGACCAAAGGACACTTTCACGAAAAAATGGAAACAGCTGAAGTCTACTATTGCACAAACGGTGAGGGATTTTTGTTGATGGAAGATCCTAACGGTGAAGTGGAAATTGAGGAGTTTAAACCTGGAATTGCGGTATATGTACCCCCAAATTTCGCTCATAGAAGCATTAATACTCATCCTACTGAACCCCTAATAAGTTTCTTCGTCTTTCGAGCAGACGCTGGACATGATTATAAAACAATTGAAACGAAAGGATTTCGGAAACTAATAGTGGAACGAAACGGAAAGCCAGAAGTAATTGATAATCCAAAATGGAAGAATTAAGAATATGCATTCCAAAATTTATGTAACACCTCGTTCGGTCACGAAAAATATGCCTGCTTCTTTGAAAAAGCTTGAAGAAGCTGGGTATGAATTGATCTACGCTCCAAAAGGAGAACAACCTACTGAAGAACAGCAACTTGAAGTTTTACCTAACTGTGTAGCGTATTTAGCTGGAGCGGAAGTTATCTCGAGAAGAGTGATGGAAGCATCTCCTAATCTTAAAATTATCAGTAGAAATGGAGTCGGCATCGAAAATATTGACCAGAAAGCTGCCAAAGAGTGTCATATCATAATTAAAACTACACCAGGTGCAAATGCTCAAGGAGTCGCTGAACTTGCAATAGCCCTAATGTTATCTGCAGCACGATCAATACCTTTATCCAATACTCACATGAAACAAGGAGAATGGAAAAGAGAAAAGGCATACGAATTACAGAATAAAACTTTAGGCGTAATTGGAACTGGAAATATTGGTAAACGTGTTGCACAGATGGCATTAGGAATAGGAATGAATGTTTTAGGCTATGATCTTTATCCAAATACAACCTTCCACCCCTCAGATAAATTTCAGTATACAGATTTAAATTCACTTGTTTCGAATTCCAATGTGATTTCTCTTCACTGTCCTCCATCTGATGCTCCCATAATGAATAGAGAAGTAATCCAAAACGTGAAAGATGACACAATAATAGTGAATACAGCTCGAGAAGGAGTTGTCGATGAAGATGCGATATATGAAGGTTTAGAATCTGGAAAACTCATGTGTTATGCAACGGATGTTTATAAGACTGAACCACCTGAAATGAATCGATTGATTAAACATCCCCGATGTATTTGCACTCCTCATATTGGAGGGTATACAGAAGAGAGCATCAATAATGCACTAGAAGCAGCTGTCGATAACATTTTAGAAGTCTTGAAAGAGTGATTATTGATGAAAATTGAATTTATTGATTATCCTCAATATTCGAAATTTTTTCTAAAATCTTCTGGAACTTTAAAGGATATTCTAGAGTTTATCTGGTTAGGTCAAGCGGGATTCGCATTTCGTTATAATGATATTTCATTGATTATTGATCCCTATCTTTCGGATTATCTTTCCAAAAAGTATAAAAATGGAATTTTTCCTCACATTCGGTTAACGGAAATCCCTATCCTCCCAGAAAACATTCATAATCTTGATGTATTACTTTCCACCCATCCGCACTCAGATCATATGGATCCTGAAACTATCCCGCAATTAGTTAAATCCAATCCCCAACTCAGAATCATAGTTCCGGCTCCTACAATAGAAGAAGCTATGAAAAGAGGGGCACCTAAAAATAACATTATACTCGCTTATTCCGAAAATCCTATAATCATCACTGATGATATTGAAATTATTCCTATACCTGCTGCTCATGAAGAAATCAAAAAAGATGAGTTAGGTAATCACTTTTATTTAGGATATATCTTCAAATTTGGTCAATTAACTGTATATCACTCCGGAGATTGTATTCCATATACGGAACTACTGAATCTTATTAGAAAATATGAAGTTGAGATTGCTTTTCTACCCATAAATGGAAGAGATGAATATCGTTCTCTAAATAATATTGCAGGGAATTTTCAAATCCCTGAAGTGCTTCATCTTTGTAAAATAGCACCTATTTCTCAGTTAATAGTGCACCATTTTGGTATGTTTGAGTATAACACAGTTACTAAAGATCAACTAGAGTATATTAAATCCCAATCATCCTCTAATTTGGATATAACTATTCCAAAAGTATATCGAAAATATACGATTCGAAATACCAGTTAATGAATAATCAGTAAAAAGTGAATTTGAAATTGAAACGTAGTATATTTAATGATGTTATTGGACCATTAACTAGAGGACCATCTAGTTCTCACACCGCTGCTTCGTATTTTATTGGAACTATTTCTCGTAACCTTTTTGATAAGAAAATAAAATCCATTAAGATTCAATTTGATGAGAACGGCTCTTATGCACAAGTGTATCGACATCAAAATTCTGAATACGGGTTCCTTTCTGGTTTATTAAATATCCCAATGGAAAGTTCTGAATTTTTCGAGACTAAAGACATTTGCAGTCGTCGAGGTATTACTTATCGATTTCAAGTTACACAAATTCCGAATCCAGATCACCCAAATGTGGTAGTAATTGACTTGATTTCAACAGGTGGAGAAAATTTCAGGATTCGAGCGAAATCTACTGGTGGAGGAACATTTTCCATTGAATATATTGATGAATGGTAAATCTCAATAGATGGTCAAAGTTATGAATTAGTTGTTGAATATCCAATTGGATTAAGTGAAAAAATTAAGGAATTCATCAAAACTGAACTTAATCCAGAATTTACAGAAATAATCGAATATAATGATAATATAAAAAATAAGTCTAAACTAAATAAAAAGTGCTTTCAAGTTAAATATACCGAAGAATTTCCAAATTCTTTAATAGATTCTCTACGTTCTCTGACAGATGTTAAAATTTGGAGCACAAAACCAATTTTCTTCGTCATCAAAGGGGATCAATTATTTAAATCTGCGCAAGATTGTGAAAAATATGCATTAAAAAATAATATTTCGTTAGGTGAGGCTATTTTAGAATATGAATCGAAACTTCTGGGCTTAGAAAAACAGAAAATCTATGCTGAGATGGATAAGCGAGTAAAAGTGATGCTAAATTCCGTTGAACTTGGTATCAATTCACATATTAATGGTTTAAAAATTATCGATAGCACTGCTCACAAGATCTCAACAAAGAGTAAGAATAAAAGATTGTTTAGCAATACCCTAAACTCAAATGCAGCCTTGAGAGCAATGGCTAGTATGGAAATTGCATCCTCTGGGGGTTTTATTTGTGCCGCTCCGACAGGAGGATCCTCTGGAGTTATTCCAGCGATTTTGTACACTTTAAAGAATGATTTTAATATTGATAATCCTAAACTCATAAAATGCGCATTTGCTGCAGCGGGAATTGGATTGATTCATACAATTCGTTCCACCTTCGCTGCAGAAATTGCTGGTTGTCAAGTAGAAATTGGTATAGCTGGAGCAATGGCTGCTGCATCCGTTTGTGAAGCAGCTGATTGTTCGTGTAAAGAAGCCATGGATGCAGCAGCGATTTCTTTACAAAATACCATGGGATCGGTTTGCGATTTAGTAGGTGGTATTTGTGAGATACCATGTCATACACGGAATGCAATTTCAGCATCGAATGCCTTTATTTGTGCGGATTTAATTATTGGCGGTTATGTGAATCAAATTTCATTAGATGACTCAATAGACGCCTCGGATGCATCTGGAAAAATGTTACCACAAGAATTGAGATGTACCGCAATGGGAGGAATTGCTGTTACACCTTCCGCAAAAAAAATTATTAACAAGAAGGAGAATAAACGTAACGATTATAACCAAACTTGAGGAAAAAAATGAGTTCACAAGAATTACTTTACTTATCGCGTGCTGATATTGAAAAAATCAATCTACCAATGAGTGAGATACTAACAGCTTTAGAAAAGATGTTTATTGAGAAAGGTAATAATCTGGTAGAAATGCCCCCAAAACCTGGAATCCATCCAAAAGAAGATGCATTCATTCATGCAATGCCTGCATTTATTCCATCTATGAAGTCTGCGGGGATAAAATGGGTTTCTGGGTTTCCTAATAATTACAAAAAGAACTTGCCATATATAACAGGATTACTCATTTTGAATGATTCTGATACTGGTCTACCCATTTCGGTTATGGATTGTACATGGATCACTGCAAAAAGAACAGGTGCGGCTTCTGCAGTTGCAGCAAAATATTTAGCAAATCATGATAGTTCTTCAGTGGGTATTCTTGCTTGCGGTGTACAAGGTCGAAGTAATCTCGAAGCTCTCTCTTGTGTATTCGATATTAGCAAAGTAAATGTATATGATATCAATCCAGAATCTGCGATGAAATATGCTACAGAAATGAAAGAAAAGTTAGGAATTTCCATAGAAATCGTTGAATCCCCAAAAGTTGCAGTAAAAAATTCAGACTTGATAGTTACAAGTGGGCCTATTATGAAACATCCTAAACCAATAATTGAAAAAGGTTGGATGAAAGAAGGAGCCTTTGCTAGTGCAGTTGATTTTGATTCCTATTGGACAACAGAATCTCTCCTTGAAATAGATAAAATTTATACTGATGACGTATCTCAGATGCAATTTTACAGAACAATAGGATATTTCCAAGAAACACCAGTTCCGGTAGGAGATTTAGGGCAATTATTAACAAAGGCAGTAGTAGGTCGAGAAAATGAAAAAGAACGAATCATGGCGATGAATCTCGGTTTAGCGCTTGATGATATGGCTACTGCACCATTAATTTATGAACAAGCAAAAAAAATGTCGGTTGGGACCTATTTGCCTTTATAGAGCCCTCAAATTAGTATTATCTTTTTTTAATTTTCATTTCTGGAAACTCAAATATCCTAAATTTATATAAAAAATGTCATGTTACATCAATCATAATGAATACTAAACACGAAGAAATTAAAAAGAAGATAACTGAGCTCAAGTTAGTTCCTGTGGTTGTAATCGATAAAGTGGAAGATGCCCTCCCACTTGCGAGAGCACTTATAGATGCTGGTTTACCATTAATCGAAGTTACCTTTAGAACGGATGCAGCAAAGGAAGCTATCAAAAAAATTGCAGCAACATATCCTGATATGTTAATAGGAGCTGGCACAGTGTTGACAATCCAACAGGTAGAAGATGCAATAGAAGTTGGATGTAAATTTATTGTTACACCTGGTTTTAATCCAACTGTAGTTGATTACTGTGTCAAACATGGTATTCTCATCATTCCTGGTCTTAATGCTCCAACTTTTGTGGAATGGGCTTTAGAACGGGGAATCACACTAACGAAATTTTATCCAGCAGGTGAGTCGGGAGGGGTGAAATTTCTGAAGCTACTTGCAGGTCCTTATCCTATGATGAAATTTATGCCCACAGGGGGTGTAAATAACGAAACTATGATAGAATATTTAAAATTAAGTAATGTATCGGCAACTGGTGGAAGTTGGATTGTTCACAAGGACTTAATCAATGCAGGAAAATTTGATGAAATCCGAGAGAAAACCAAACAAGCACTTGAATTGTTAAAAACCTTATAAACACACATTTTTTTCTTTCTTTAAAATCTCGACTTAATGCGATAGCTAGATATTACACATCATTTTAATGTCGGTAAGCAACTCCGAAGTATCTAAGGACTAATGGAATACTGTAAAGGTTTTTAATACTTAATGTTCCCTTAATCTATACGGAGTGAATTTATTGGCGCAATCTACACCATTGACTCTTGATGATTTATATAGAGTAGGTTTAATTGATCGTAAAACACTGAAAACATGGAGTTCCACATTAGATGAACATTTAATGAGTCAAGAAACCATGGAATTAAGAAATGAGGAATCGAATTCTTTAGTAGAACAAGGTTTAGGATTGATAGCAGACGATTCTTATGATCAAGCTATAGGTATATTTCTCAAAGCAATTTCTTTATACCCAGACAATGCATATGCATGGCAATTGTTGGGAGATGC